>NZ_LZTC01000054.1:0-854 GCF_001665905.1 Gordonia sp. 852002-50395_SCH5434458 | reverse complement strand
AGGTCGAGTTGGTAGTCACGCCATCGACCGAACGTTTTGGTGCGGTGATGAAACCGGCACAGTGGTTTGAGGTTGGCGCGAACTGTCAACCCACCGCTGGACGGGTTGTGGTGGTCAAACGGGGTGCTGTGGTCGACGTCGGCGTGCCACACCGGGTTGGTGCACCCGGGAAACGTGCAACACAGTTCCCCCGAACGGACCAGCGAGAGGAGTTTCTTGCTGGGCACGTAGCGCAAGGCGGCGCGGGCGGCCGCGGCGTGGTCGGGGTGGCGCGGATCAGAGGTGCAGGCGCCGGCATCGAGGTAGTCGAATGCTGCATCTGCGGCCAACTCGCGGACGGTGTCGGCGTCGATGACTCCGACCCCATCGAGGTAGCCGGGCTGATCGTCCTCACCATCAAGGGTGGACTGATTCGCCACCACATGAATCATCGCGCGCGGCCCCACCGGCATCGGCATAGGTGTCGGGCTTGGCTGCGGGTCGGCGCCGGGTTCATCTGCGGTGATGGCGGCCGGGCTGGTGCAGGTGTCGCATCGGCAGGCGAGGGTGGTGTCGCCGTTGGCGAAGGCGGTCAGGGCGTCGGCGCGACGTTGCGCGTGGGTGCGGGGGTCGGCGTCGTGAACACTGTTGGCGAGTTGGGTGAGGCGTTGGTCGATCAACACACCCGAGGCGGCGGGCACGGTGCCGGTCAGTCGGGATTGGCCGGGAGTCCACCGATCGGGGCGGACCTGGACGTTGCGGTCGGCGTCGATGCGGGCACGACGGCGCTTGACGGCGTCGGCATCGACCTGGGCGACAACAGAATCGACGAGCGCAGCAAAACGGGTCGTCGACAGATGATCGCGTGCCGAGAG
>NZ_LZTC01000053.1:0-108196 GCF_001665905.1 Gordonia sp. 852002-50395_SCH5434458 | reverse complement strand
TATGCGATCGTCGGCAGCGTCAGATGTGTATAAGAGACAGCTCGAGCACGCCGACTGTGCGCTTCTGAGCGCCCAGTGGGTACCCGCGCTCAGCGGCGCCGCGGGATGATCACCGGTTGGCCGGTCTCGGGGTGGTCCCAGATCTCGACGGGGTGGTCGTAGGTCTCCGATAGTCGGTCCGCGGTCATCACCTCGCGCACCGAGCCGACGGCCAGCAGGTGGCCTTCCTTCATCAGGGCCACGCGGTCGGCGTAGGCGGCGGCGAGTGAAAGGTCGTGGACCACAAGCAGAATGGCGGCGCCGTTGTCGCGGTGGCTGCGCAAGATGTCGAGGACGCCCTCTTGATGGTGGATGTCGAGGGCCGCGGTCGGTTCGTCGAGGAGCATGATCGGGGTCGATTGTGCGAGTGCACGACCCAGCGAGACGCGCGCCTGCTGGCCTCCGGAGAGCTGTCCGAATGGGCGCTCGGCGATGTCGTCGAGATGGCACAGGCGCATCGACTCGGCGATGATCCGCGGTGAGTCGGCGGCCTGCGGAGTACGCAGCCACGGGTACCGACCCATTTCGACGACCTCCGCGACCGTGAACGGAGTATCCGGACGATTCTGCTGGGTCACCAGCGAGCGTGCCCGCGCCAGATCCCGTGCGTGCATTCCGGCGATGTCGACGCCGCCGACCGTCACACGGCCCGCCTGTGGAGTTCGCAGACCCGCCATCACCGACAGCAGCGTCGACTTACCGCATCCGTTGGGTCCGACCAGTACGACGAGCTCGCCCGGTGCGACCTCCAGCGTGACGTCGCGGACCACGGTTCGCCCGCCGAGTTCGACGTCGATGTGCTCGCCGCGCAGCCCGGCCGGTGTCGGGGTGTCAGCGCTCACCAGCCGGCTCCGGCATTTCGACTGCGCCGCAGAAGCAGGAAGAAGACGGGCCCGCCGACGATCGAGGTGAACAGGCCGAGCGGCAGGCTCGCGGGAGGCATGACGGTCCGGGCCGCGAGGTCGGCGGCGGCGAGGACCAGTGCGCCGCCGATGACGCTGGTGGGCAACAGGATCGAATGTCGGGGTCCGACGATCAGCCGCATGAGGTGCGGCACGATCAGTCCGACGAACATCACGATGCCGGTGAACGCGACGGCGGCCGCCGTGAGGATGGCAACCAGGACGATGACCTGCCGACGCACCACCTCGACGTTCACGCCGAGCGACGCGGCCTGCACCTCGCCGAGAGCGAGTAGATCGAGCTTGTGCACCAACAGAAACGACGCCGCAACGGCCGCCACGACGAGTGGCAGCGCGACCCACACCGGCCCCCAACCGATGCCCTCGAGTGAGCCGAGTTGCCAGAACACGATCTGCTCGCGGGCCGTCGTCGACGCGATGAACGTGAGGTAGGCGATGATGCCCAGGGCGAAAGCGTTGACGGCGATCCCGGTGAGCACCAACATGATCGGCGACGACGAGCCGTCGCGCAGCGAGAGTACGTACACCGCTGCGGAGGTGGCGAGCGCGAAGACGAACGCGACAGCGGCGAGTGCCCACCCGTTCACGCCGACGCCTCCGACGACGATCATCAGTGCCGCGCCGACGGCGGCTCCCGACGACACTCCGACGACGCCGGGTTCGGCGAGTGGGTTTGCCAGGACGCCCTGCATGAGGCACCCGCCTGCACCGAGCGCGGCACCGACGATGAGGCCCATGACAATTCGGGGGAAGCGAACGTTCCACAGTGTGTACTCACCGATGTCGGCCGGAAGCGGTCCGATCGACAGGTGAAGGTGGTGTGCGAGGCTGCCGAGGACTTCGACGGGTGACACGCTGACCTGCCCGACGGCCGCCGAGGTGATCACCACCAGAACGGTCAACACCAGGAGCGCCACGATGACGACGACGCCGGATGCGCGGCCGCCGTGGGTGGTGAGATGTCGCGATCGCGATGGTGAGCGCTGCACGGTCATACGTAGATGGCCCGGGCTAGTGCGCCGAGCACCTTCCCGGTGTCGGGTCCGAACGAGAGCATCTCGGTTTCGTCCATCTGCACCACACGACGCGCTTTGCCCGCGCTGGTCTGCGAGACACCGGGGAGCGCGAGGACGCCGTCGAGCCCGCCGACCGACTCGGCGCCCTGGGTCATCACGAGGATCACATCGGGGTTCGCGGTGAGCAGGGCCTCGGTGGTGACCTGGGTGAACCCGGGCTTGAGCCCCGACGCGGTTCCGGCGTCGGTGCCGCCGAGCGCTGCGATCAGATCATCGGCCCCCGATCGCGGTCCGGACATCAGCACCAGCCGTGGGCCGCGGATGTAGAGGAACGCCATGCGCGGATTGCCCGACGGATTGGGCACGGCTGCTCGGGCGTCGGCGATCTCCTTCTCGGTCTGCGCGACGAGTTGCTCACCGGCCTGCCGAACACCGAGGGCGGCGGCGACGTCGCGGATGAGGGCGGGAGTGGTGGCAATCGTTCGGGTGGAGGTGAACGCGACAACCGGGATACCGGAGTTACGAATCTGATCGACGGCGCCGGGCGGTGTCGTGTCCTCGTCGACGAGCACCACCGTGGGGTTCAGCGCGAGAACCGCCTCGGCGCTGAGCGTGTGTCCGTTGGTCGTGACGAGGGGGAGTTTCGACGCTGACGGGAACGTCGTCGACGTGTCGCGGCCGACCACCCGCGATCCGAGACCGAGCGAGAACACGGTGTTGGCAAGCGTTCCGTTGCGATCGATCGCGATGATGCGGCTGGTGTCGGCGACCGTAACCGTGCCGTGTCCGACGGAGTCGACAGTCGTCGGCAGCGTGATCGCCGGGGTCGTGGTGACCGGCACGACGTCGGGGTCGGGAAGCGTCGCCGTCGACGGTCCGTTGCGCAGATGTGCGGTCGCGGCAACCGAACTGCTCGTCGACTGTTGGATGGGTGCGGTGCTACATCCCGCGACAAGCGCGACCAGCGCTCCCAGCAACACCGCGAGCACCCGTGAAGACCTCAATCGCCCGCGACCTCCCGCTTTCCCCGACATGTCATTCGTGCCACCTGGGGCAATGCGTCGGCTTAGTCTCACCTTAGTCGTCGCATCGACTGGGGCGTCCGACGGATCTGGCTCTCGACCAGCTCTGGCCGTAGCAGATTGCTACACTGGGTAGAGGTTCGTGGTCAGGACGAGACTTCGAGGTCAGGAGGAGACATGGCGAACGTCGCCGACAAGGTAACTCGTTTCTCGTCGGAGCTCGTCGACGCCGCGGCGTCGGAGGGTCGACGCGAACAGCGCTCTGCGCGACAGCAACTCGAGCACTGGGTGCGGGTCGGTCGTGAGGTGTCCGACCAGCGGCAGGTCGCCCGCCGTCGAGTCGAGGCCGCACTCGCCGGACGGCTCCCGCTCGGCGATCTGTCGATCGAGGAGGGGGCGGTGTTCAACGCGGAGATCGCCGCATCGCTCGAGGAGTCGCTCGCCACCGGCAATCACGTCGCCGATCGTGCGGCTCGCGGTCTCGCGACGGTCGCACTCGACGACCAGGGCCGCGTCGTGAAGCATCTGCCTGACGGTACGCAGATCGTTCTGTGAAGCGGCTCGACCTCGTCGTCGGGCCGAACGGTGCTGGTAAGACGACGTTCGTCGAGCAGCGCCTCGCGCCGCTCCTACCGGGCAGCGTGTTCGTCAATGCCGACGTGATCGCCCGCGAGCGCTGGCCCGACGCCCCCGAGGCGCACTCCTATGAGGCAGCCCGGATCGCCTCGACGATCCGCGAGACGCTGATCGAGCAGGGCGAGTCGTTCGTCGCCGAGACCGTCTTCTCTCATCCGTCGAAGCTGCACCTGATCACCCGTGCGCGACGATCGGGCTACGTCGTGGTCCTCCACGTCGTACTCGTTCCCGTCGATCTGTCGGTGGCACGTGTCGCCGAACGGGTCGTCGAAGGCGGGCATTTCGTGCCGGAGGACAAGATCCGCGGCAGGTATACGCGGCTGTGGGCTCTGGTGTCTGCCGCGATCGGCATGGTCGATCACGCGACCGTGTACGACAACTCGGCTCCCGACATCACGCGGATCGTCGCGCGCTTCGTCGACGGCGACCACGCGGGCACCGCGCAGTGGCCGTCGTGGGCGCCCCACGAACTGGTCGAGATCACGGAGCCTAGTCTGGAGGTATGACCGTGCGCACTGCTCTTCGACCAGGAAAGCCGACACCCCTCCGTCAGGTGCCCGACTCCATCGAGCGTCCCGAATATGTGTGGAAGCCGACCGTCAACGAGGGCCACGAGCCGTGGGTGCAGAGCCACGAGGTCATCGAGAAGGTTCGTGTGGCGTCGAAGATCGCCGCCAACGCGCTCGCCGAGGCGGGCAAGGCTGTGGCCCCCGGTGTCACGACCGACGAACTCGACCGAATTGCACACGAGTACATGATCGACCACGGTGCATACCCATCGACGTTGGGCTACAAAGACTTTCCCAAGTCGTGCTGCACATCTCTCAACGAGGTCATCTGTCACGGCATCCCCGATTCGACGGTCATCGAAGACGGCGACATCGTGAACATCGACGTGACCGCGTACATCGACGGCGCGCACGGCGACACCAATGCGACGTTCCTGGCGGGCGATGTCTCGCAGGAGGTGCGGGATCTGGTGGAGCGCACCAGAATCGCCACCGAGCGAGCGATCAAGGCGGTCAAGCCCGGTCGCGAGCTCAACGTCATCGGACGGGTGATCGAGGCCTACGCCAACAGGTTCGGCTACATCGTCGTTCGTGATTTCACCGGACACGGGATCGGCGAGACGTTCCACAACGGGCTCGTCGTGCTGCACTACGACCAGCCCAACGTCGACACCGTGATCGAACCCGGCATGGTGTTCACGATCGAACCGATGATCAACCTCGGCGGCCTGCCGTGGGAGATGTGGGACGACGGCTGGACCGTCGTCACCGCAGACAAGAAGTGGACCGCACAGTTCGAGCACACGCTCGTCGTCACCGACGACGGCGCCGAGGTTCTGACGATTCCCGACGCGTAGTGTTTCGCCCGGATCAGGCGATGGCGCTTGTGATGGTGTGAGGAGTCGAGACGTGGGCCAGCCCCCATGCGGTCAACCGCAATACGGTCCACCGCAGGATGGTCAACCGCAATACGGTCAACCGCAATACGGCCAAACCCCATACGGCCAGCCGCAATACGGCCATCGCCAGTTCGGTCAAACCCCGTACGGCCAGCCGCAACACAGCCAACCCCAGTTCGGTCATCCCCAGAACGCTCAAACCCCCTTCGGCGCGACCGTTGCGGGCTATCCCGGGTACCCCGGCCAGCCCGGCAATCCGTACGCCCCGCAGCAGGGCGGCACTCCGCCCGGGCCGCAGCGTCGGACGGGGAAGGGATGGTGGATCGCGGCCGGCGCGGTTGCGGTGATCGTCGTGGTGATGATCGTTGCTGTGGTTTTGGTATTCACACTCGGCGGCGAGCGCGGGAAGCCGATGCCGACGGCCACAGCCGCCGCGTTGCTCCTACCTCAGTCCGATTTCCCCGCTGCGGGAGGCACTTTCGCCGATTCGAATGGCGAGTCAGGCGAGAAGGACAAAACCGACTACTCGCTCACCGTGGACAAGCCGGAATGCAAACGATTGGCCTACGGTAGTTCCGCCAGTGGCGACGGTGCCGCGCGGATGCAGACACTCGGCGATCTCGCGTCAGGGTCGTTGGCCAGCTACTCGGCATCAGTCGAGAAGTCTGCGGATCCCCAGTTGACGTCCGACCTCGAGCAACTCATGAGCACCTGCGAGACCTTCACGGCGACGGTGACGGGCTTCGGTACCAGCACGGAAGTCCACATCAACGTCACACCACTGACGATCTCCGGCATCAACGGTTCCTACCATGCGATGACCATCACAAGCTCGGCCGACGATGTTCAGTCCACACTCAAGTTTGCTTCGGCGATGGTGATCGGCGTCGAGCGCGGTGTGGTGTTCATCGAGCAGTACGACGTGTTCGACACCTCCACCGCGTCGACAACGAGTTCGGAAACCACCGGAAACCTCGCGACGATGTTCAACAAGCAGCGCTCGATCATCGCCGACGCCCACTGACTGCGTGTGGGACGCTGGTGTGCGCCGATCAGGCGCTGCGCGCCCCGCCTTCGACGTGGATGGTCTCCCCGGAGACGAATCCTGCGGTGAGCAACCATTCGGCGGCGTCGACGATGTCGTCGACGGTGCCGACGCGCCCGGCGAGATTGCCTCCCGCGACGCCGTCGAAGAACGCGCTTCGGTCGGCGTCGGGCATCGCGTCCCAGGTTCCGGAGTCGATGATTCCGGGCGAGATCGCGTTCACGCGAATGGGTTTCAGTTCATTGGCCAGATGGCTGACCGCGAACGAGACCGCTCCGTTCGTGATGCCCATGACCGAGTAGCCCGGCGCGGGCTTCCATGCGGCAACACCGGAGAACAGGGTGATCGATCCGCTCGGCGGTATCTGCGGCGCAAAATGCTTGGCCAGTAACATCGGTCCGATCACTTTGGCGTCGAACGCCCTGGCCGTCGCATCGTGATCGAGTTCGGCGACGGGCACATTGTGATGTGCCGCTGCGGTACTCACGATGTGGTCGACGGCCCCGAGTTCGGCGGCGGCTGCGGCGATCGACTGTTCGTCGGTGACGTCCAACGCGATCCCGCGTGCGTCGCGCAGCTCTGCAGCCGCCTTCTCGGCGGAATCGATGTCACGCGCGCCGATGATCACCGACGCTCCGGCGGCGTCGGCTCGGCGTGCGATCGCCAGACCGAGGTTCTTGGCACCGCCGACGACGAGGACGGTGGTTCCGGACAGTTGTGCGCTCATGGCGTGGTCCCTTCAGATCGGTAAGCTGAACACCGACAACGGTATGGATTTGATACCGGTATCTTCAACGAAATCGTCGACGACCAGCGCAGATCGAGGCGTCTAGCGGTGCCGGGAGCGCGAACTGCGGTGAGAGGAAAGAGATGGCCAAGGCGTACGACGTGATGGCGGCGACGTGTCCGAGTCGGGTTGTGCTGCACCGGATCGGGGCGCGGTGGACGGTGTTCGTCATCACCGCGCTCTCCGACGGCCCGATGCGCTTCAGTGCGCTCAAGGCGCATATCGAGGGCATCACCCCGAAGGTGCTGACGGAGACGCTGCGGGCCCTGCACTACGACGGACTCGTCGACCGCCTCGACCTCGGTGGCCAGCCGCCGCACGTGGAGTACCAACTCACCGATCTCGGACGGTCATTGTTGGTGCCGCTGGCCGCGGTGCGGGCGTGGGCGGAGGATCACGTGCCCGACGTCGAGGACGCGCATCGACGCTTCGACGACGGCGATCTCGCTCCGACGCGTGCCGATGGAGCACCCCGATAGGGTGAGCCGGTGACGGAGTTACGCGGAGCGCTTCTCGTCGGGGGTACGAGTTCTGACGCGGGTAAGAGCCTCGTCGTCGCCGGATTGTGTCGGGCGCTCGTGCGCGAGGGTGTGCGGGTCGCGCCGTTCAAGGCGCAGAACATGTCCAACAATTCGGTCGTCACGCTCGATGGCGGTGAGATCGGTCGTGCGCAGGCGTTACAGGCCACAGCGTGCGGACTCGCACCGTCGACACGATTCAACCCGGTGCTGCTGAAGCCCGGCAGCGACCGACGTTCGCACGTCGTGGTCCGCGGCAGGCCCGCGGGCGATGTGGGTGCACGGGACTACCTCACGAGACGGGCGGAGCTGCGCGAGGTGGTCGCCGACGAACTCGCCTCTCTGCGTGCAGAATTCGACGTCGTCATCTGCGAAGGCGCAGGATCGGTCGCCGAGATCAACCTCCGCGCCTCCGACATCGCCAACATGGGTTTGGCGCGATCGGCAGACCTTCCGGTGATCCTCGTCTCCGATATCGACCGCGGTGGATCGCTCGCGCACCTGTTCGGCACCACCGCGATCCTTGATCCCGACGACCAGGCGTTGGTCGCCGGGTACGTCATCAACAAGTTCCGCGGCGACCAGACGATCCTCGACCCCGGCCTGCACACCCTCGGCGCGCTGACCGGTCGCCCGACCCTCGGCGTGCTCCCGTATGTCGACGACCTGTGGATCGACGCGGAGGACTCGCTGGCCGCGCCGGTGGGGCGCCGTGTCGGCCCGCCAGAAGCTGCCGGTGCGTTCAGAACAGGCAAGGGCGCGTCCGAGCGGCTGTCGGTGGCAGCCATCCGGTTGCCACGTATCTCGAACTCCACCGACGTCGAGGCACTCGCCTGCGAGCCGGGTGTCGATGTCACCTGGGTCGCCGACCCGGCGTCGGTACGCGCCGCAGACCTGGTCGTCGTGCCGGGAACCCGTGCAACCGTGGCCGATCTCGCGTGGCTTCGTGAACGCGGCCTCGACGTCGCGTTGACTGAACGCGCGGCGCGGCACGGCGCGATCCTCGGTATCTGCGGTGGCTTCCAGATGTTGGGCAGACGGATCGTCGACTCGGTCGAATCCTCTGGTGGGGCCGTTGTCGACGGTCTCGGTCTGCTCGACGTCGACGTGCGATTCGAGCCGGAGAAGGTGCTGCGCACGACGACCGGCGTCGTCGACGGCGTCGAGGTCACCGGGTACGAGATCCACCACGGTAGGGTCGTCGACTCGTCGGAAGCGTCGTGGATAGACGACGACGAGCAGGGTCCGGAGGGTGCCCGCCGGGACGCGATAAGGGGCACGCACTGGCACGGACTGCTGGCGTCGAACGAGTTCAGGCGCCACTACCTGCGTGAGGTCGCTGCCGTCGCGGGTAAACACTTTGAACCGGCAGGTGACACCGACATCGCCGCGATCCGGGGCAGGCAACTCGATCTGATGGCAGACCTGGTGACAGCACACCTCGACATGGCCGCGATCTGCGACATCATCGGCAGCGGCGCACCGCGACGGGCGCCGACGATAGCCCACTACCTGGGCGAGAACCGGTGAGTGGTTGCCGACGCATCGGTGAGTAGTGAGATTTGCAACCTGTGACCCGGCTCAACCCGCTGATTCAGCGGCGATCCCGCCGCTAGGGTTGGTGGAGTGGAAACTGAGCGGCGCGAGATCACAGTCGGCGACCTGACCTTCGACGTTCGCGTCGGCGGTCCTGACCGCGGCCCCTGGGTGCTGCTGTTGCACGGGTTCCCGGTGAACAGCTCCTGCTACGACGACGTCGCCGACCGCCTGCACGAGTCCGGTCTGCGCACCATCCAGGTCGACCAGCGCGGCTACAGCCCGGGGGCGCGTCCCGAGGGGGTCGAGGCCTACCGGCTCGAGGCACTCGTCGACGACGCACTCGGCGTACTCGATGCGCTCGACGTGCCGTACGCGATTCTCGTCGGTCACGACTGGGGTGGAATCGTCGCCTGGCACCTCGCAGGTAAGCACCCCGACCGGTTCACCGGCCTGGTCGTGGCGAGCACGGGCCATCCGTCGGCGATGCGTGATGCGATCAAAGACCCGGACGCCGTCGACGATCAGCGCGAGAAGTCGGCGTACATCAAGGATTTCATCGCCGAGGGTGCCGAGGAGATGCTCCTGGCGCGTGACGGGGTGCTGCTGCGTCGCGCAGGTGTGACGGCCGAAGAACTGGCACCGCTGCTCGAACCGGGGGCGCTCACGGCGGGACTCAACTGGTATCGCGCCAATTTCACCGGCGACGTCGCCGCGACGCTCTCGTGCCCGCCGATCGAGATCCCCACCACCTTGGTGTGGAGCGACGGCGACACCGCCCTCGGCCGGGCGCAGGCGCAGGGGAGTGGCCGCTACGTCTACGGCGACTACCGGTTCTGTGAACTGCCCGGCATCGACCACTGGATTCCGCAGAAGGCCGCGAAGGAGTTGGCCAGCGAGATCGCGCTGCGCTCGGCGGTGTTCTGACAAACCTCGCTGCGCTCGGTGGTGTTCTGACAAACCTCGCTGCGCTCGGTGGTGTTCTGACAAACCTCGCTGCGCTCGGTGGTGTTCTGACGAGATTTTCTCGCCTCAGAACTCCAAGCCGAGCAGCGCGTTCTCCAGAACCTCCGGCATGGCCGGGTGAATCCAGTACTGACCGCGCGCCATCTCTTCGACGCCGAGGCCGAAGCTCATCGCCTGGATCGCAGGCTGGATGAGCGTCGGCGCCTGTGGGCCGATGATGTGGACTCCGAGCAAGCGGTGGGTCGCGCGGTCGGCGATGACCTTGCATGCGCTGGTCGTGTCCTCCATCGCCCAGCCGTATGCGACGTCGCCGAACTCCTGCACCTTGACCGCGATGTTGTGGCCGCCGTCGCGTGCTTCGAACTCGGTCATGCCCACCGCCGCAACCTGCGGGTGGGTGAACACAGCCGCGGGCACCACGTCGTGCTGGAAGGTGTCGAGATCTGGTGCGTCCCAACCCTTGAGCAGATTGGTGGCCACCACGCGTTCCTCGTGATTGGCCACATGCTTGAGCTGGAACGGCGAACTCACGTCGCCGAGTGCCCACACCCCACGCGCACCGGTACGACCGTGCGAATCCACGTCGACCCGACCGTCGTCGGTCAGGTCGAGGCCGATCGTCTCGATGCCGAGTCGGTCTCCGTTGGATACTCGCCCGGTCGCCACGAGAAGGACGTCGGCTTCGACGATCTCGTCGTCGCCGAGGGTGAGTCGGACCCCGCCGTCTGCAAGATTCTCGGCCGAGACCAGGTCGCGCTCGAGCCGAACGTCCCACTTGGCGCTCGCGATGTCGGTGAACCGTGTCGACAGCTCGGCGTCGAGTTTGCGGAGCAGCCTCGGACCGCGCGCCAGGATCGTGACCTGTGTGCCGAGCGAGCCGAAGACGTGCGCGAATTCGGCTGCGATGTAACCACTTCCGAGGATGATCATGCGTCGCGGAAGGTCGGGGAGTCGCATCACGTCGTTGTTCGTGTGGTAGGTGACGCCCGACTCGGTGATGCCCGCCGGTATCACCGGACGTGAACCCGCCGCGATCACCACCTCGCGGGCGAGTACCAACGCGTCGGCGGTCACGAGTCGGTACAGCCCGTCGTCGTCGCGGCCGTCGAATTCGACGTGCGAGTCGTACACGGTGATGTTGTCGCATTCGAGTTCGCGGTACTGCAGCCCGCCGGTCGAGATGGGATCGATCCGCCCGAACACCCTGTCGCGAATCGCCGGCCAGTCGACGCCCTCGACCCGGGAATGAACGCCGAAACGGTCACCGTCGGAGGCGATGTCGGCGATCTCTGCGGGGTAGACGAACATCTTCGTCGGGATGCACCCGACATTGAGGCAGGTGCCGCCGTAGATGCCCTCCTCGAAGATGGCAATCTGCTTCTCGGCGAAGCGGTCGTCGGGAATCGAGTTACCGCTTCCGCTCCCGATGATGGCGAGATCGACTGTCTGCGTGGCTGATCGGGTGTCGTGTGATGCGGTCACGATGCGCTCCTCGCGGGAGAGGGGTCGACGATGGTGTCGAGCCACCGATCGACCTCGGTGTAGGCCTGTGTGCGCGCCGACTCGACGGACAGAAACACGTCGTGGCGTGCACCGGCGATGGGGGCGATCGTGACGTGACCGCCGAGGCTGCCGCTCCACTGCGCGATCTGCGTGACGTCGAGAACGACGTCGGCCGCATCGACGGCGGGTGAATACTTCTTGGCGAACTTCGTTGCGTCCGAGCGCAATACGAGCGTCGGCACTCCGACGTCGATGCCGTGATGAAGGTGGCGTTGACCCGAGCGGACCGCGTTGAGGAATCCGAACGTGACAGGGAAGCCGCCGAGTGGCTTCTTCGTGAGGTCGTATGCCCACTCTCCGTGGGAGTCGACATGCAGGCTCTCTCCGTACGCCGCCGAGAGTTCGCGGGTGAGTGTCTCGAACGGCCGCACGGCTGCAAGGGTTTTGATGAGCATTGTCACCGGGTAGGTGCGCAGCACGGGCTTGCCCTGCAGGTCGAGCCACGGACTGTTGAGCAGCTGCCCGGACACGCGTGCGTGGCGCTCGGGCGATGTGGCGCGGAGCCGATCGAGCCACAGCGGGGTGATCAACCCGCCTGTCGAGTGCGCGGCGACCAGGACCGGCGTGTCAGGGGTGAAGTCGTCGGCGATGGCGTCGAGTGCGAGTCCGAGCTCGAGGTCGTAGGCCGCGAGGTCGCGGACGAAATGCGGAGTCTGCCCGTCGAGCAGGGACCGTCCACATTTGCGTAGATCCAGCGCGTAGAACGCGTACCCGCGGTCGTGGAAGTGATCGGCGAGGGGCTCGTGAAAGAAGTAGTCGGTGAATCCGTGGACGTAGAGGACGGCGCCCTTGGTTGCGGCCGCCGGGGCGGTCGGCTTGCGAACCAGGGTCGCGGTGATGGAACCCTCGCCGTCCGGGTCGGGACCGAGGTCAAACGTCCGCACCTCGTAGTGGTCGAGGAAACCGTCGGGTTGCCAACCGGAATCGCGGTCAGCGGAATCGTCTTGCACCGAGGAGGTCGACTGCCGAGCGGCCGACTCTGGGGACACAGTCACGATTTCCACTGTAAAGGCGCGTGCGACGCGCGCACGCAAGTGTCATCCGGCCCACACTTGGCGGAGGCGATTCGGGCGCACACACACTCATGGGGAACAATGGTCGACGTGGACGAGGATTCGTCCTCCGCAACACAAGACAGTGTTGTCGAGTGGAGTCTGAAGTGGGGTCCGAGTTGTCTGAATCGGTGATCAAGACGGACGTTGCGCTCGTGGGCGCCGGCATCATGAGTGCCACCCTCGGTGCGCTGCTGCGGCAGGTGCAGCCTGACTGGACGATCAGCCTCTTCGAACGGCTCGATGCCGCGGCCGGAGAGAGCAGTGACCCGTGGAACAACGCGGGCACCGGCCACTCGGCGTTGTGCGAGCTCAACTACACCCCGAAGACCGCAGACGGTGGCGTCGACATCACCAAGGCGATCGCCATCAACGAGCAGTTCCAGGTCTCTCGACAGTTCTGGGCCTACGCGGTCGACAACGACATCATCTCCCGCCCTTCGGAGTTCATCAATCCGATTCCGCACGTGAGCTTCACTCACGGCGACGCGGGCGTCGACTACCTCCGCAAGCGCTACGACGCGCTCTCGAAGGAGGTTCTCTTCGAGGGCATGGAGTACATCACCGATCCGGGCGAGTTCAGCGCGCGACTCCCACTGATGTCGCAGGGTCGTGACTTCTCCGATCCGGTCGCGTTGAACTGGTTCACCGAGGGCACCGACGTCGACTTCGGTTCGCTCACCCAGAAGCTCCTCAACTTTGTGGGCAAGGGTGGCGACATCTACTTCGGTCACTCCGTGACCAACCTGAGCAAGCAGTCCGACGGAAGCTGGATCGTCAAGGTACGCAACGTCCGTACCGGCGAGAAGTGGACCGTGCACGCCAAGTTCGTGTTCGTCGGCGCGGGCGGCGGTGCGCTGCACCTGCTCCAGAAGTCCGGCATCAAGGAAGCCAAGGGCTTCGGCGGCTTCCCGGTCTCGGGCGAGTTCTTCCGCTGCAACAATCCCGAGCTCATCGAAGAGCACCACGCCAAGGTGTACGGCCAGGCTGCCGTCGGCGCGCCGCCGATGTCGGTGCCGCACCTCGACACCCGTGTCATCAACCATCGCCAGGGTCTGCTGTTCGGGCCGTACGCCGGATGGTCGCCGAAGTTCCTCAAGAGCGGCAAGATGACGGACCTGCTGAGCACCGTCAAGCCCGGCAACGTGCTGCCGATGCTCTCGATCGCACCGCAGGAATTCGGTCTGCTCAAGTACCTCATCGGCGAGCTCGCCGCGAGCTCCGCCGACCGCGTCGACACCCTGCGGGAGTTCGTGCCCCGCGCCATCGGCGACGACTGGGAGCTGATCACCGCAGGTCAGCGCGTGCAGGTTATCCGTAAGAACAAAGATGGTGTCGGCGGAAAGCTCGAGTTCGGCACGGCAGTCGTCGCTGCCGGAGACGGCACGCTCGCTGGTTTGCTCGGCGCGTCGCCCGGTGCGTCGACGGCGGTTCCGGCGATGCTCTCGGTGCTCGAGCAGTGCTTCCCGGCCGACTTCGAGCGCTGGACGCCGAAGCTCACCGAGATGATCCCGTCGTTCGGCAAGAAGCTCTCCGACAACGCCGACCTGTTCCACCAGGTCTGGGATTGGACCAGCAACAGTCTCGAACTGCGTCGCAATACCGTCGATGCTCCGGCCGACGCCGACGTCGAGCCCGCGCCGGCAGGCTGAGTTGTGACGTGCGTGCTGTCGGTGTGATAGTCACGACACCATGACCTCTGGGCAGCTTCATCGCAGTTACACGGCCGACCTCGACGTCGAGACGCTGTACAACATCCTGCGATTGCGCGTCGACGTCTTCGTCGTCGAGCAGTCCTGTCCGTACCCGGAGCTCGACGGTCGGGATCTCGAACCCGCCACCCGCCAGCTCTGGGTGTCCGACGACGAGGGGCGTGTGGTCGCGACGTTGCGGCTCCTGGAGGATTCCGGGGCGCCCGGTGACGGCGAGCTGTATCGGATCGGGCGCGTGTGCACCGACCGTTCTCGCAGAGGCGAGGGCATGACCGCGCGTCTCATCGAGACAGCGCTCGCCGAGGTCGGTGAGCATCCGTGCCGTATCGAGGCGCAGAGCTATCTCATCGACATGTACGCGAAGTTCGGTTTCGTCGTCGACAGCGAGGAGTACCTGGAGGACGGCATCCCGCACGTCTCGATGATCCGGCATGCCAGAAACGTGCGCTCATGAGCGGCAGGCACGCTGTCGCCGCTCCGGCGAGCACCGCCGCCATACCCGCCCGGTATCCGTTCAGCGCGGTCGTCGGGCAGGAGCGGCTGAAGTTGGCGTTGATCCTGTGTGCGGTGTCGCCGGGTATCGGTGGTGTGCTGATCCGCGGCGAGAAGGGGACAGCGAAATCGACCATCGTGCGCGGACTCGGACCACTGATCGCACATGAGGGCTCGGCACACGAGGGTGTCAGCGCGTCGTCGGCGGGCAGGGTCGTCGAACTCCCCATCGGTGCCACCGAGGATCGCGTCGTCGGCTCGTTGGATCTGACGGCCGTACTGCGCGACGGCGAGGCCGTGTTCACGCCTGGCCTGCTTGCCCGTGCCGACGGGGGAGTGCTCTACATCGACGAGGTCAACCTTCTGGCCGACCACCTCGTCGACGTGCTGCTCGACGCCGCGGCCAGCGGACGGGTGACCATCGAACGCGACGGCGTCTCACATACCCAGGCGGCCGACTTCGTACTCGTCGGAACGATGAATCCCGAAGAGGGAGAACTGCGTCCGCAACTGCTCGACCGATTCGGGCTGGCCGTCGACGTCACCGCGGCGCGTGAGGTCGACGAGCGTGTCGAGGTCGTTCGACGCCGGATGGACTTCGACGCCGACCCCGATCGCTTCGTCGAACGGTACGCCGACGACGAGCGGGTACTCTCCGACCGGATCGCCGCCGCGCGCGGGTCCGTGGGGAGCGTCGAGATCAGCGAACGAGAACTACGACGCATCGCAGGCATCTGCGCACACCTCGACGTCGACGGCCTACGCGGCGACATCGTCGTCGCGCGCACCGCGGCCGCACACGCGGCACTGCGCGGGGCCACGTCGGTGACCGAGGAGGATGTGCGCGTCGGCGTCGAACTCGCTCTGCCGCATCGTCGTCGACGAGATCCCTTCGACGAGTCGGGCATGTCCGAGCAGCAACTCGACGACGCGCTGTCGGCAGGCGACGACGCCGCGGGTCCACCGGACGAGCCGGAGCCCGACCCGGATGGGCCCGACGGTGCTCCCGCGCCCGAGCGGCGCGAGGAGTTCGACGGGTCCCCCGCTGACTCAGATCCCGCTGGCCCACAACAGGATTCCAGTGACGAGCCGGTCGAGCAGGAAGTGTCCGGGCAGTCGCAGCAGCCGCCGCGCGGCCAGATGTTCGGCACCGCGGCGTCGAGCTCCGGTGTGCGCATGCGTCGCCTGCGGGCCGACGGCGTCGGCGATGGCGATCCGGGTAAGCGCTCACGCGCACGGAGTCGTCGTGGACACACCGTGTCCGACACCGACTTCGCGCACGGTGGGCCCATTCATCTCTTCGGGACAGTGCTGCGCGCCGCAGGTCGCTCGGTGGCCACCTCCGAGGTATCGACGATGCCCGAGAGGTTATCGGTCGCACCGGTCGATCTTCGTGGGGCACAACGCATCGGGCAGGAGGGCAATCTGGTGGTGTTCGTCGTCGACCTGAGCGGGTCGATGACGGCACGCAGGCGACTGGCCGCCGTGAGCCGCCTATGCGTTGACCTGCTGCGCGATTCGTACACCCGGCGCGATCGGGTCGCGGTGATCGTGGCGCGCGGATCGCGTGCAGAACTTGCCGTGCCGCCGACGAAATCCGTCGATATCGCTGTGCGACGGCTCGCCGACATCAGAACCGGTGGCCGAACCCCGTTGGCGGAAGGGCTGATCGAGGCACAGCGTGTCATCGAGCGTGCCCGCCGTGCCGAGCCCCGACGTCGACCGCTGCTCGTGGTGCTGACCGACGGCAGGGCCACCGCGGGACCCGACGCTGCGGGGCGCGCATCCGTTGCGGCGCAGCGAATTCGGCGCGACGGTATCGACAGTGTCGTCGTCGATTGTGAGCAGGGCGTGGTCCGGCTCGGACTCGCCGCGGATCTTGCCGTGCGCCTCGGAGCGCAGATGATGCGGATGGACGACCTGTCGGTGGCGGCGTTGTCGGTTCCCGTGACCGACCGGCGCCCGTCGCGCGCGTCGGCCGCCTGATCCGAATCCGCGCGAGAGTAGGAGAGTTACTGTGCCCCAGGGTGTTCCGCAGACGGTCCCCGACGATGGGTTGACCACGCGGCAGCGTCGACAACAGCCGGTACTCGCCGTGCACACCGGTGACGGCAAAGGAAAGTCGACGGCGGCGTTCGGGATGGCCATGCGCGCATGGAACGCCGGCCTGCGGGTGGCGGTCTTTCAGTTCGTCAAGAGCGCCAAATGGCGTGTGGGAGAAGAGTCGGCGATGGCCGCGCTCGGCGAGATCCACAACGAACAGGGCATCGGCGGGCCCGTCGAATGGCACAAGATGGGGCAGGGCTGGTCGTGGCTGCGCGCCAATGCCGACGTCGCCGACGACCACGCCGCGGCTGCACGGTCCGGTTGGGACGAGATCGCCCGTCGTCTCGCCGAGGAGCAGCACGATTTCTACGTGCTCGACGAGTTCACCTACCCCCTCGACTGGGGATGGATCGACACCGACGAGGTGGTGCGCACACTCGTCGACCGACCCGGTCGCCAACACGTGGTGATCACCGGACGTCGTGCTCCCGCCGCGCTGGTCGACGCCGCCGACCTGGTGACCGAGATGCGCAAGGTCGCACACCCGATGGATGCTGGACGCAAGGGCCAGAAGGGAATCGAGTGGTGAGCCGCGTGGCGAGGGCGACATGACGTCGATCCCCGCAGTGGTCGTGGCCGCGCCATCGTCGGGTAGCGGTAAGACCACCGTGAGTACCGGGTTGATCGGCGCGCTACGCAGGGCGGGGCGTCGCGTCGCGCCGTTCAAGGTCGGCCCCGACTACATCGATCCCGGCTATCACGCGGTCGCCGCGGGACGTGTCGGTCGCAACCTCGATCCCAACCTGGTCGGAGCCGACCTGATCGGGCCCCTGTTCGCGGCCGGAGTTGCCGACGCCGACATCGCGGTCATCGAGGGAGTCATGGGACTCTTCGACGGCAGGATCACCGCCGACGATGCCGCCGAGATGGACCCGATCGGTATGGGATCGACCGCGCATGTCGCCACACTGCTGAACGCACCGGTCGTTCTCGTCGTAGACGCCGCGGGTCACAGTCAGTCGCTAGCCGCACTGCTCCACGGCTTCGTCGGCTACGAGCCGTCGGTGCGGATCGCAGGTGTCGTGCTCAACCGGGTGGGCTCCCCGCGACACGAGGCGGTGCTGCGACAGGCGTGTGCGCGAGTCGGGATGCCCGTCCTCGGGGTCTTGCGTCGGGACTCGCGCCTTCAGGTGCCCTCTCGCCACCTGGGGCTGATCCCCGCCGCGGAGAGGTCGGTCGAGGCCGTCGAAGCTGTCGACGCGATGTCGGAGATGGTCGGCGCAGCACTGGATCTCGAGGCGATCGTCGCGCTCGCGGAATCGGGAGGCGCCACGCTGTCGGAGCCGTGGTCGGCGGTCGACGCCATCGCAGACGCGGGAGGGGGCGCGCAATGCGCAGGTCACCACTCTGGCAATCCCGTCGTCGCGATCGCTGCGGGTGCCGCGTTCACCTTCGGGTACGCCGAGCACGCGGAGCTGTTACGCGCGGCAGGCGCCGAGGTCGTCGAGTTCGATCCGCTCATCGACCGATTGCCCGAGCGCACAGCAGGACTCGTCGTCGGAGGTGGATTCCCCGAGGAACACGCAGACAAACTGGCGGCCAATCATGAACTGCGAGAAGACATCGCGGCGCTGAACCGCGCAGGCGGACCCATTCACGGTGAGTGCGCGGGTCTGCTGTACCTCACGCGGGAACTCGACGGGTATCCGATGACCGGCGTCATCGATGCGGTCGGCCGATTCGGCCCCTCGCTCACCCTCGGATATCGCGACGCCGTGGCGGTGTCGGATTCGGCGCTCTACCGGGCGGGTGAACGGGTCACCGGTCACGAATTCCACCGCAGCGTCGTCGAACTCGACGCGGGTTCGCCTGCGTGGGCGTGGCGTGACCATCACGGCGCGCCGGGTGTGCACGGCGTGGCGACGTCGAATGTCCACGCGTCGTATCTGCACGTCCACCCGGCGGCGGTGCCGGCGTCCATCGCGCGGTTTGTGCACGCCTGCGAGTCGAAGGAGATGTGATGGCGGGGAGCAAGGTTGCGCAGGTGCTCGAGATCCTGCGCGAACACGGCGTCAACGATCCGGCGATCCTGCGTGATCTGCTCGAGGCCGTGCTCGTTGTCGGGCAAGGACTTGATCTCGACGAAGCCCTCCAGCGGATCGTCGAGGTCGCCGTCGGAGTCGTCGACGCTCGCTACGGCGCGTTGGGTGTGCGCGGTCCCGACGGAGGGTTGTCGGAGTTCGTGTACACGGGGATCACTCCGGAAGAGCGGTCGGTGATGGGGTCGCTGCCGGTCGGCAAGGGCGTGCTCGGGGTCCTGATCAACGACCCCAACATCCTGCGCATCCCGGATCTGGCGAAACACCCTGCGTCGGTGGGCTTTCCGCCGAACCATCCGCCGATGACGACGTTCCTCGGTGCTCCGATCATCATCCGCGGCTCCAACTTCGGCCGCATCTACCTGACCGAGAAGCGTGGCGCCGACGAGTTCTCGGCGCTCGACGAGGCGCTGATCGCGGTGCTCGCGGTAGCCGCCGGAATCGCCGTGGACAATGCGCAGTTGTTCGAGAGCTCACGCACGAGGCAGCGGTGGATGCAGGTGCTGGTGCGTCGTGGCTCCGAGCCGCTCTCGGGAATTGCGTTGGAGGACACGCTGTCTCGGATGTGTACAGATGTGGCGGACCTGGTCGGTGCCACGGACGTCCTCATCCTGAGCGACGAGACCGACAGCGGCGACGACATCGTGCTCAGCGGTCACACCGGCGGCCCGCTCAAGATCGATCCCGCGGACTTCTCGGCGCCGGCGGGGACGGGGATGTCGATCGTGCCGATAGCCGATCTCTCGCCCGCTCTCGGCCGACGCGGCGCCCGCTGGGCGACGGTGCAGCCGCTGGCGCGCGCCTCGGGGGCGTTCGGATGGATCGTGATCACGCATGCCGACGAGCCGGTGTGGGAGCCCGAGGAGGCGTCGGGTCTCGCCGGAGTCTCCGAAGTAGCGTCGTTGGCGATGGTGTACGCGGAGCAACAGCAGGTCGCGCGCGACCTCGAGGTGCTCTCCGACCGCCACAGAATCGCCCGCGACCTGCATGACCACGTCATCCAGCGACTGTTCGCGATCGGTATGTCGATACAGACCATGCTCGCGGCAGGTGGCACCGGTTCGGTGGGACGATTCGACGACGCCGCGCGTGCCGAGCGGCTCGAACAGGTGATGACCGACCTCGACCGCACAATCGCGCAGATCCGCACCTCGATCTTCGACCTGCAGACCGTCTCCGGACACCACGACACCGCGACGTTGCGGCGTCGTGTCCTCGACATCGTGTCCGAACTCTCGGTCCACGCGCCGATCGCGCCGAGTGTGCAATTCGACGGCCCCGTCGACACGGTTGTCCCCGACACGCTGGGGCCACACATCGATGCCGTGCTGCGCGAGGGACTGTCGAATGCGCTGCGCCACGCACACGCCGAGCACATCTCGGTGTCGGTGAGTGCCGACGACGTGCTGTCGGTGGAGATCACCGACGACGGGGTGGGCATCGGTACCGACGTCACCTATCGGGGCCTGGAGAACCTCACGCGCCGCGCAGAGGAATGCGACGGAACCTTCACCGTCGTCACCAATCCTCGTGTGGCACCGGGCCGTTCGTCGGGGACGACGCTGACCTGGTCGGTGCCGCTCGCCTAGTGGCTCAGGCCTTGCCGTCGCGGATCTTGGTCGCCATCACCGCGACCTGGGTGCGTCGTTGCATGTCGAGCTTGGCGAGGATACGTGAGACGTAGTTCTTGATCGTCTTCTCCGCCAAGAACATTCGCTGCGCGATCTGACGGTTCGTCAGCCCGTCGCCGATGAGGTTGAACACCTCGCGCTCCTGATGGGTGAGTTCTGCGAGAGGGTCGGACGGCTTGTTCTTCCCGTCGCGCAGCTTGGCGAGCAGTGCTGCGGTCGAACGGTCGTCGAGCAGGGAGCCGCCCCGTCCGACGGTGCGCACCGCCGCGATCAGGTTATGGCCGAGGATCTGCTTGAGCACGAAGCCGGATGCACCCGCGAGGACCGCGGCGAGCAGTGCGTCGTCGTCGGCGTAACTGGTGAGCATGAGGCAGCGGATCTCGGGTTCGGCGGCACGCACATCGCGGCACAATTCGACGCCGTTGCCGTCGGGGAGCCGGACGTCGAGGACCGCGACATCGGGTTTGGCGGCGAGAATGCCGACGCGACCCTCGCCGACCGATGCGGCCTCGCCGACCACCTCGATGTCGTCGGCGGTGCTGAGCAGGTCACGCAGACCTCGACGCACCAACTCGTGGTCGTCGACGAGAAAGACGCGAACGCTCGACGCGTCCGGCGAGGGAGGAACCGATGCCGTGGGATCTGACGCTGCGGGAGCCGGCTGACCTTCGGAATGCATGCACCGAAATTACCGCAGGTCGCACTCGAGCACGCGACGTCGGTCCCCATCCACTCGGGACTTTGGTCTCACTCACGCCCCCTGCGTCACACGCGAGAGTGGGTATCTGTCGGGGGAGGTCGGTGGTCGGGCCGAGCGCAATCCGACGACGCACCGCCACGCGCGGCGTCGACGACGAGACGAGGAGAGACAGTGACGAGCCTCATCGGGCCAGCAACCAGCGACACCGGAATGACCGGATCGGATCTGCTGCGGGAGTTGCTTCCCGTGTGCGAGACCGAGGTCGAGCGGCACATGAAGATGACCAAGGACTGGCATCCACACGACTACGTGCCCTGGGACGAGGGGCGCAACTTCGCTGCTCTCGGCGGCGTCGACTGGGATCCGGAGCAGTCGCAGCTCTCCGATGTCGCGAAGGCTGCGATGATCACCAATCTGCTGACCGAGGACAACCTGCCGTCGTATCACCGGGTGATCGCGGAGAACTTCTCCCTGGACGACGCCTGGGGTTTCTGGGTGGGGCGCTGGACCGCCGAGGAGATGCGCCACTCGACGGTGATGCGCGACTACCTCGTCGTGACCCGCGGCGTCGACCCGGTGGAACTCGAAGAGACCCGCATGGCGCACATGACATCGGGATTCAATCCGCTTCCCGAGGACGACGGTCAGCGTGACCACAGCTTCGACATGCTGTTCGCGGTGAGCTACGTCAGCTTCCAGGAACTCGCGACGCGCGTGAGCCACCGCAACACGGGCAAGGCATGCGGCGACCCCATCGCCGACCGCATGCTGCAGCGGGTGGCCGCCGACGAAAACCTGCACATGCTCTTCTACCGCAACGTCGTTGCCGGCGCCCTCGACCTGGTTCCGGATCAGGCGATGTGCGCGATCTACAGCATCGTGTCGAATTTCCAGATGCCCGGCGCGACGATGCCCAACTTCCGACGCAATGCGGTGTTGATCGCCAAGGGTGGCATCTACGATCTGCCGCAACACCTTTCGGAAGTCGTCATGCCGGTGCTGCGCAAGTGGCGGATCTTCGAGCGCGACGACTTCGGCCCGCTGGGTGAGATGTACCGGGAGAAGCTGGCCGACTATCTCGAAGAGATGAACGTCAAGGTCGAGAAGTTCGAGCGCGCCCGCGAACGCGCACTCGAGCGCGAGGCCAAGAAGGCGAGGGCAGGGGCGTGACCGTGATCGACAACAGGCTGGCACTGGCGATCTCGCCTGCGGACGATGCCGGGGCACGGGACTGCGACGGATGTTGCGGCGCGTGCGAGCGTGAGACTCCGGAGCAGCGCGACGTCCCCGAGGGCTTCGACGAAGCGATCATGATGGCCGAGGCCGCCACGTTGCACAACCCGACCCGTTGGAATGAGATCCGCACCCACGCAACGGATTCCGCTGCAGGGGAGTACTGTTCGTCGATCCTCCTCGGTGCGTTGCTGCAGTCCGCGGCACACCGACTCGGGGTGCCCGCCGCGGACGTGTGGTCCTACGTCCGGCGCGTCGGTGAGCTGCCTTTGTAAGGTCGGCGGGTTCTGCACTGTGAGCAGATCCGACGATCAGGGCGTGGCGATCACGAAGAGCGGCGCCATCCCCCTCCGAGCGCTCGTCCGGCGGGCAGTACGGTCGCTGGTGTGAGCTCCCCACTGATCAAAGGGTCCAAGACAGCGCTGGCAGATCGCACCTATCGGATCCGCATCCGCAGCAGCGGGCCGACGATCGACGTATCGGCGGTGCTGCTGGGCGCCAACGGCCGGGTCCGTACTGATGACGATTTCGTCTTCTTCAACAATCCGCAGGCTCCGGGCGTGCGTCTGGTGTCCGACGATGAGATCGACGTCGACCTCGGTGCCGTGGCGGCTGACGTCGACCGCATCGTCATCGTGGGCAGCACCGAAGCCCAGGGCACAACGTTCGGCCAGAGCGGCCAGTTCAGCGCGGCGGTTACATCGGCGTCGCAAGACCTCTCCTTCATGCCCGGTGCGCTCACCAGCGAGACCGTGGTGCAGATCGCGGCCTTCTACCGCCGTGGGACGGACTGGAAACTCGACGCCATCGGCCAAGGTTACGACCGCGGGCTGGCCGCACTGGCCACCGAGTTCGGGATCTCCGTCGATGAGCCCGTCGGAGGCACGGCGAGTCCCACAACAGCACCGAGCGTCCCAGCCGCTGCGAATGCCCCGTCCGCACCCGCGCCCACTCCGCAGCCGCCCGCCGCGCCGGCCATCAACATGACGAAAGTGTCGGTGTCGCTGACCAAGGACAGCGCGGACAAGACCGCGCGCATCGACCTGCGTAAGAGCAAGGGCGATCCGAACTGGGTGCTGACCGTGGGTCTCGAATGGGATGGCCGCGGCGCGACATATGACCGCAAGGGACATGTGAAGCGTTACGGCACAGGCGATCTGGACGTCTACTTCTTCTGTCGCAATGAGGAGACCAACGAGTTCGTCGTCATCAGTGGCGAAGCCGGACACCAGGGCGACCTCGGCGTGTGGCCGTTCATGCATCACCTCGGCGACAGCCTCGGTCCCGGGGCAGGCAACAAGCCTGCCACCGAACAGGTTCGGGTGCGCCCGACGGAGAATGGCGATTTGCTGGTCAACGTCTATCAGAGCGTCGACAACGGAACCGGTGCCATCGACGAGTTCGGCAGGCCCCGCGTCGCGATCCGGTACGGGCGTGCCGGTCACGACGGTCTGCCCGGACCCGACGCCGACGAAATCCTTGTCTACGTCGGCAACAGTGCCGATTCCTACTGGGCCACCGTTGCCCATATCGACGTGCTCGACGGAGTTCTCACCGTCGACGGCGAAACCCGTTACAGCGCACACAAGAGCGAAGCCATGCCCGGACTCAGCAGCACCGGTGCGTGGGTGCAAGAGCCATCGGGCGGACCCGTCGGCCGGAGCAAAGCCAAAAACCACGGGCAGGGTCTGACCCTGTACAGCGGACTCTGTCAGAAGTAGACGGTATTCACCTGACCGGCAGAGCCGGGATTCGCCTGACCGGCAGAGCCGAGTCCACCTGACCGGCCAAGCGGTCAACGCATCGGTAGGATCGGCATCCATGTCAGTCGATGCGTCCGCAGGCCATGGTGGCGTCAACGATAAAGACAGTGGCGTCAACGATAGAGACAACGGTGGCGACAACGTCCACTATCTCGCCGGGCTCGATCTGCACGGCCGCAAGGTGGTTGTCGTCGGCGGTGGGTCGGTTGCGCAGCGTCGACTCCCGAATCTGGTGGCCGCCGGCGCACAGGTCGAGGTTGTGGCGCTTGACCCGACGCCCGCCGTCGAGTCGTTTCCCGGGGTCGTCGTGCACAAACGTGCTTACGTCGACGGCGATCTCGACGGAGCCTGGTACGCGATGGCGTGTACCGACGATCCCGACGTGAATGCAGCCGTGGTCGCGGAGGCGGAGCGTCGGCACACGTTCTGTGTGCGGGCCGACGAAGCGCGGTGGGGAAGTGCTGTCACCCCGGCCTCCGGTCGCCACCGCGACGTGCAGTTCGGGGTACTGGCCGGTGGCGATCACCGGCTGTCGGCGGCGTTGCGCGCCGCGATCTCGCGGGCACTGGCCGACGGCTCACTCGACGTCGACGAGCAACCGCACCCGCCGGGCGTCGCGCTCGTCGGTGGTGGCCCTGGCGACCCCGACCTGATCACCGTGCGCGGACTCAAACTGCTGATGGCTGCCGACGTCGTCGTCGCGGATCGGTTGGCGCCGCCGGAGCTCTTGGCCTCGCTCGGTCCGCAAGTGGAGATCATCGACGCCGCGAAGGTGCCCTACGGGCGGGCGATGAAGCAGGAGGCCATCAACGACGTCCTCACCTCGAAGGCGAAAGAGGGCAAGTTCGTCGTGCGATTCAAGGGCGGCGACCCGTATGTCTACGGTCGCGGCTTCGAAGAGTTGCAGGCGTGCGTGGCCGCGGGCGTGCCGGTGACCGTGGTCCCCGGCATCACCAGCCCGATCTCCGTGCCGAGTTCCGCAGGCATCCCCGTGACCCATCGAGGTGTGACCCACGAGGTGGTGATCGCCTCTGGGCACGTCCGGCCCGGGCACCCCGATTCGCTGATCGACTGGTCGGTGCTCGCACAGCTACGCGGAACGCTGGTGCTGATGATGGCTGTCGAACGAGTCGACGTCTTCGCCGACGCGCTCCTGGCAGGCGGCAAGCCCGGCGACACCCCCGTCGCGATGATCGAGAACGGATCACTGCCGACCCAACGCCTCATCCGCACCGACCTCTCCCATGCAGGCGAGACCGCCTCGCGCGAAGGGCTCAAGCCCCCCGCGATCGTCGTGATCGGCGACGTCGCGGGATTCGACGATGCGGATGCCGTTGCGGCGTTCGGTGATCTCGACGGAGCTCGATCAGCGGCCGGAGGCGAGGCTCGATCAGCGGGGGACGGAGCTCGATAGGCGGCAGGCGTCGAGAGGGCGCCGCATCCAGTCGAGTGGGCGTCGCATCCCGTCGAGTGGGCGTCGCATCCCGTCGAGTGGGCGCCGCATCCAGTCGAGAGGGCGTCGCATCCCGTCGAGTGGGCGTCGCATCCCGTCGAGTGGGCGCAGCATCCCGTCGAGTGGGCGTCGCATCCCGTCGAGTGGGCGCAGCATCCCGTCGAGTGGGCGTTGTCACCCGCCGTACAGCGGCTATCCGCCAACGAGAATTGGCACATACGCGCAGGGGCGCGGTAGCGTCGAATCCTATGTCGTCACCTGGGCAAGCACACCGGCTGGATTTCGCGGCCGGGGCGTCGGACACCGACAATCAGTACCGGCCGGTGTTCGGGCTCGCGATCCTCGTGCTGTCGGGAATGCAGTTGCTGATGGTGCTCGACGGAACGGTCGCCGCGCTGGCGCTGCCGAAGATCCGTGAGTCGCTGCAACTCTCGGAGTCGGGTGCGAACTGGATTATCAGCAGCTACGTCCTCGCATTCGGCGGGTTGATGCTCCTCGGTGGCCGACTCGGTGACACGTTCGGACGCAAGCGCATGTTCGTGATCGGCGTCGCAGCCTTCACCCTGACCTCACTGCTGTGTGGCCTGGCCTGGGATGAAACGAGTCTCATCGTCGGACGCGCCCTGCAGGGTGCCTCGGCAGCCGTCGCTGCGCCGACCGCGATGGCTCTGGTAGCCACGACGTTCGCGCCCGGTAAACCACGCAGTCAGGCGTTCGCGATCTACGCGGCGATGACCGGTATCGGTTCTGTCGCGGGTCTGATCCTCGGTGGTGTGCTGACCCAGCTCTCGTGGCGTCTCGTCTTCCTGATCAACGTCCCGATCGGACTGCTCGTCGCGGTCGGAGCCTACTTTGTCTTGCGCGAATCCCAGGGCGTGCGACTCTCTCTCGACCTACCGGGAGCCGTGCTCGCGACGTTGGGATGCTCACTGCTGGTGCTCGCGGTGAACGAGGGTCCCAACGGTTGGGGCCGTCCGATCGACATCGCCTCGTTCATCCTCGGTGGTCTCGCTCTCGTGGCGTTCGTCATAGTCGAGCGTCGTGCGAGTAACCCGATCCTGCCGTTCGTTCTCTTCGACAACACCAGTCGTGTCGCCGCTTTGGTCGCCATCTTCTTCGCCAGCATGATCATGATGTGTATGGCGGTCTTCATCTCGCTCTACCTGCAGGGAATCCTGAAGTACACCCCTGTTCAGAGTGGTCTCGCGGTGGTGCCGTTCGCGTTCGGACTCGGTATCGCCGCGGCGATCGCGTCGAAGCTCGCGCTGCATGTCCAGCCGCGGTGGCTGGTGCTGTGCGGTGGAGCGATCATCCTGGCCGGCTGCGTCTACGCGGCGTCGATCGCGCCGAAGGCTCCGGCGTACTTCCCGAGCATCCTCATCCCTGTCGTGGTGATCGGTGTGGGTGTCGGTTTCGCTGTCATCCCGCTGACCCTGTCGGTTGTCGCGGGCGTCGGGCCGAACGAGATCGGGCCGCTCACCGCGCTCGCGCAGGTCGCACAGAACCTCGGCGGTGCAATCGGGTTGGTCGCGGTCGGAGCGCTCGTGACGTCTCGCGCCCTGTCGCTCGGCGGCACCACCGCGCCCGTGGAGTCGATGAACAAGGCGCAACTCGCCGCGCAGGCCAACGGCTACGGACTGGCGTTCGCCTGTTGCGCGGGCATCGCGGTGATCGCCGCGATCGTCGTATTGTTCATGCGGTTCACGCCGGAGCAGGTTGCCGAGGGGCAGGCCGCGCAAGAAGCCGCCGACGCCGGGCTCGACTCCGACATCGCGCAGAACACCCACGACCACTGATCCGGTCTCAGGTGGAGTCCCAGAGACGCTGGTAGAAACTCATCCGCTCCTCGTCGAAGTCGACGCCGTACGACTCGACGAGCGGTCGTTCCCACCCGGGCCCGTAGACCCCGACCGAGCGCTGCGACGCTGATTTCGGGACGTTCGAGCCACGGCGTGAACACCGCCGAATCCCCCGGCGCTGCGGCCGTCAGCATCCACTCCGCGCTATCGTCGTATCCGGCGTCGAGCACGGTGGGACACGCGACGAACCGCGCCGCCCACGAGAGTCGGTGAGCTTCGGCGCGCAGGGAGACCTCGTCTGTCGGTGGCTGCCATTTCAGGTAGCGGGCGGACGGACCGTCGCCGAGTCGATAGGTGACGCCACCGACATCGTTGAGCCAGACCGGGGTGATCGGGTCGCCCGCCGGAACGCGAGAAGACGACGTCGGGAAATTCGTGCGCGGGGACGGCAGAGGTCATCGGGTGCGCGTCAGTCGGTCAAGACGACGATCTCGTCGGGTCGGGGGATC
This sequence comes from Gordonia sp. 852002-50395_SCH5434458, assembly GCF_001665905.1. Lineage (NCBI taxonomy): Bacteria > Bacillati > Actinomycetota > Actinomycetes > Mycobacteriales > Gordoniaceae > Gordonia > Gordonia sp. 852002-50395_SCH5434458. The sequence goes on along the minus strand of NZ_LZTC01000053.1, from coordinate 80,248 downwards.
TCGACGCACTGCCCGGCGTCGGACAGCACGGCGGCGAGGGCGTTGATGTCGCGGACGTTTCGGCGCGTCCGTACCAGTTCGCGGGCCATCAGACCCTTGTAGTGCTTGTTGAAGTGGCTCACCACTTTTCGGGACCCGTCGGGCGCCTCCGTCATCACCGTGGCAGTCACCGCGCCCGAGATGGGCCCCAGCTGCTGGTAGATCCCCGAGCGCAGGTCGACGACGAAATCGTCCACCGCGTCGAGCGTGTTCGAGAGAGCAGGCTTCCACGCCGAGGTGAGCGTGCCGAAGCCGGGCAGCGTGGATCCACCCGAGAGGCGGTAGGCGGGTATCCGATCGCCGGCCCGGATGACCCCGAACAGCGCCGACCCGATCGCGAGGCGGTCTGCCGCTTTCGCTTTGCCCGCGCGGGTCAGCGATCGGTGGTCGAGGGCGTCGTAAAGCACGCCGGTGTAGCGCTCGATCGCAGGGCGCGTCGGGGAGAGCCAGAGGTCGGCGTTGCTGTCGACCTCGGCGAGCTGTGTCTTGCCGAGCCCGAGTGCCTTCACGCTCGCGTCGAGATCGCTCGCGAGGTCGACGACGGCGTCGGCGATCTGTTTGCGCACGGGATTGAGTTCGGTGAACGACAGTGTGTCGAGGTCGAGTGGGGCGCCGGAACCCCCGTCGGACTTGGTTTCCGAGGGCGGGAGGATGACGAGCACGTCGAACACTGTATCCGGCCACGTGGACGGGACCGAAAAGCGCGTGCGGTGGCCGACTAGACTGATCGACCGTGATCACACGGATGTCGACGCTGTTCCTGCGTACGCTGCGCGATGACCCGGCAGACGCCGAGGTTCCCAGCCACAAGCTGCTTGTTCGCGCTGGATATGTTCGGCGTGTCGCGCCGGGCGTGTACAGCTGGCTCCCCCTGGGGCTTCGGGTTCTCAGGGCGGTCGAGAACATCGTGCGCGAGGAGATGAACTCGATCGGCGCGCAGGAGATCCTGCTGCCCGCGCTGTTGCCGCGTGAACCGTACGAGACGACTGCCCGCTGGACCGAGTACGGCGACAACCTCTTTCGTGTGAAGGACCGCAAGGGCACCGACATGCTCCTCGGTCCGACGCACGAGGAGATCTTCGCGCAGCTGGTCAAGAGCGAGTACTCGTCGTACAAGGATCTGCCGGTCATCCTGTATCAGATCCAGACCAAGTACCGCGACGAGGAACGTCCGCGCGCAGGCATCCTGCGTGGACGCGAGTTCGTGATGAAGGACTCGTACTCTTTCGACCTCGACGACGACGGACTCAAGGCCTCCTACATCGCGCACCGTGACGCCTACCAGCGCATCTTCGCGCGCCTCGCGGTGCGATACGTCATCGTCGCCGCGACGTCCGGCGCGATGGGCGGCAGTGCCTCGGAGGAGTTCCTCGCCGAGAGCGAGGTCGGCGAGGACACGTTCGTGCGTTGCCTGGAGTCGGGCTATGCGGCCAACGTCGAGGCCGTCGTCACGCCTGCACCCGAACCGATTCCGTTCGACGGACTCGCGGAGGCGCAGGTTCACGAGACCCCTGACACCACCACCATCGAGACGCTCGTCGCGTGGGCCAACGACGCCCTCGACGGGACGTTCGACGCCGCGGACACACTCAAGAACGTCATGGTCAAGGTTCGCGAACCCGGAGGCGAGTGGGAGTTGCTCGGCATCGGGGTGCCGGGCAACCGGGAGGTCGACGTCAAGCGGCTCGAGGCGTCGTTGGAGCCCGCAGAAGTCGAGCTGCTGACCGAAGCCGACTTCGCGGCCAACTCGTTCCTGGTGAAGGGCTACATCGGACCGAAAGCCTTGCAGGAGAACGGCGTCCGCTATCTCGTCGATCCGCGCGTCGTCGACGGCACGGCGTGGATCACCGGTGCCGACCAGCCCAACCGGCACGTCGTCGGACTCGTTGCCGGGCGCGACTTCACGGCGGACGGGACCATCGAGGCGGCCGAAATCCTCGACGGCGACCTCTCTCCGGACGGCAAGGGACCGCTGGTGGCCGCGAAGGGCATCGAGATCGGTCACATCTTCCAGCTGGGCCAGAAGTACACCAACGCCTTCGAGGTGGATGTACTCGGCGAAAGCGGAAAGCCGGTCCGCCTCACCATGGGGTCCTACGGTGTCGGCGTGTCGCGGCTTGTCGCGGTGATTGCTGAACAGCAGCACGACGACAAGGGGCTGCGCTGGCCCGCAGAGGTCGCGCCCTACGACGTGCACCTGGTGATCGCCAACAAGGACGAGGCCGCGATCGGCGGCGCGACGTCGCTGGCCGAGGAACTCGACGCCGAGGGCCTCGACGTCCTGCTCGACGACCGCAAGTCGTCGCCCGGCGTGAAGTTCAAGGACGCCGAACTGCTCGGCATGCCCACCGTGGTCGTGGTGGGCCGCGGCTACGCCAACGGCGTCGTCGAGGTCCGCGATCGCTTCACCGGCGAGAGCGCCGAGGTACCGGTCGACAACGCAGTGTCGGCGATCGTCGCCGCGGTGCGCGGGTAGCTTCCGGCGGCCGGTCCGGCAACCCGGGTTGACCGGGCTGTCGGGCTACGCGGACTACCGGACTATTGCGGCTGTCCCGGGAATGGGACGGTCACCGGACTCTCGCGCAATGCTGCACGCCAGGTGGCCGCGCGCTGCGCGCAGTCGGTGAGCTGGTCGACGGCCAGGCGGCGCGCCGATTCGGAGTCGGCGCGCTCGAGCGTCGAGCGATATGCCGTGGCGCAGTCATTCTCGGCCGCCAGCGCGGCACGGGCAGCACTCGTCGGGTCAGTGACCTGCACGGGCAGCGTGTACCCGGCGGCCATATCGGGTGGAGTCGCGCCTGCCGCCGTGATGGCAGCGTTGAGTGCGTCGCGTGCCGCGCGGTGGGCGGCGATGTAGTCGGCGACAGTGCCGCGTCGAGTCGCGGAGACAAAAGCTGTCGTGACCCCGTACGTGAAGATCGCGGCATTCTCGGCCTGCGTCGCCGTGGCCAAAGCGTCGGTTGTTGCGGTCATGCGAGCTGCACCTCCACGAGTGTGGCGACCGAGGCGCTGACCGACCCGGCCAGCCCTGCCGAGTAGCCCTTCAGTGAGATCGCGGCGTCGTGTGCTGCACGCGTCGACGCACGGAGCGACGAGCACAGCTCGTCGAGCGTTCCCGCTGTCGACGACGACCCCGGTGTGGACGTCTCGGACGCCCCCGCACCGGTGGAGCCGGGCGTCGCGGAGGCCGACGGCGCTGCAGACAACTGGCTCGCGGTGTCGGAGTCGAGGCGTTGGACCTCCTGCGATAGCGCGGTCGCGTGGGCGTCACGCTGGTCGGCGATCACTCCGAGCGCTGCGCTGTAAGTCGGAAGACGTGGTGCGAGCGAACGAGCTGCCGCAGCGTCGGAGCGGGCAGCCTTGGCCAGGGGGAGCAGGGCGGTGGCGGTGATCTCATTCGGCGTCGGGCCGCTGTCACACGCGCTCGACGCGCCGATCACGAGTGCTCCGGCGCCGATCGCGAGGCTGCCTCGTAAGACGGTGCGACGATTCACGGCGTCGAGTACATCGGGGGCTGCTGGCTTCACCCGACACATGATGCCAGTCCGGCACACCCGTGGTGCGGGCCGCACGGACCACAGGAGGTCCGACGGTCTGCCCGGTGATCGCCAGTAGCCTGCCGGGTCCGGGACCGGTCGCAAGGTGGTCGGGAGAGGGTCGCGGATCGACTAGAATAGGGTGCCGTCGCATGCGGCAGACCAATTGCCGCGACAGCTGACCGACGACAATGAACGCACCTGAAGACCGCAACTGAAAGCACTGCGCGGCAAGCGAAGACGAGGAGTGAGGAGAGCAATGAGCATCGATACGCGACAACTCCGCACGCTCGTCGACACCTTTGTCGCCGACCGCGGATTCGACGTCGAAGACGTCGTGATCACCAACGGTGCAGACGGCGACGCGGTCGTCGTGACCGTCGATCGGGATGGGGGAGGTTCGCTCGACGAGCTCGCCGACCTCAGTCGCGAGCTGTCCGACGCGCTCGACGCCGATCCCGCCTACGCCGACATCGACACACTCGAGGTCACCTCACCCGGCGTCGACAGGCCGCTCACCACCGAACGGCAGTGGCGTCGTGCCACCGGACGCAAGGTGCTCATCGATCTCGCCGGCGACGACGGTCCGACCCGTGTCGCAGGCAGGGTCGGACCGCTCCACGACGGCCAGGTCGACATCGTGAGCAACGACCGCGGCCGTTTCCGAGTCCGCACCGTCGAACTCGACGCCGTCACACGTGCTGTGGTCGACGTCGACTTCTCGCGGCCGGGAGTCGCCGAGCTGCGATTGTGCGGCCTCGACGACGCGCAGATCGCGCAACGTCGCGACACCGTCAACTCGTAGCGACCGACCATAGAACTCAACCAACAGCCGAAAATTCCATAGCAGCCGACAAGTGAATAGGAGCGCCCCATGAACATCGACATCAATGCACTGCGCATGATCGAGGCCGACAAGGGAATCTCGATCGACACGGTCATCACCGCCATCGAAACCGCATTGCTCACCGCATACCGCCACACCGACGGATTCGCGCCGCACGCGCGCATCGACGTCAATCGCAAGAGCGGGGCGGTCAGGGTGATGGCGCAGGAGGTCGACGAGGACGGCACCGTCGTCCACGAATACGACGACACCCCCGAGGGTTTCGGCCGTATCGCGGCCACCACCGCCCGTCAGGTCATCCTGCAGCGTCTGCGTGACGCGGAGAACGAGAAGAACTTCGGCGATTTCGTCACCCACGAGGGCGAGATCGTTGGTGGCGTTGTGCAACAGGACGCCCGCGCCAACGCACGCGGCATGATCGTCGTGCAGATCGGTAGCGACGCCAACAGCGCGGAGGGAATCATCCCGCCCGCCGAGCAGGTGCCCGGCGAGAGCTACAAACACGGCGACCGCATCAAGTGCTACGTCGTCGGCGTCTCGCGTGGTCCGCGTGGACCACAGATCACGCTGTCGCGTACCCATCCGAACCTGGTGCGCAAGCTCTTCGCACTCGAGGTACCCGAGATCGAGGACGGCTCGGTCGAGATCGTCGCAGTCGCGCGTGAGGCGGGCCACCGCTCCAAGATCGCCGTGCACACCGGTGTCAGCGGACTCAACGCCAAGGGCGCGTGCATCGGACCGATGGGTCAGCGCGTACGCAACGTGATGAGTGAGTTGTCCGGCGAGAAGATCGACATCATCGACTACGACACCGATCCCGCTGTGTTCGTCGGGAACGCACTGTCGCCTGCGAAGGTCGTCTCGGTGGAGGTGGTCGACGCGGCACAGAAGGCAGCGCGCGTCGTCGTACCCGACTATCAGCTCTCGCTCGCGATCGGTAAGGAAGGTCAGAACGCACGACTGGCCGCTCGTCTGACGGGGTGGCGAATCGACATCCGCTCCGACGCCGACGACGCTCCCAGCGCACCCGCCGGCCAGTCGGGCGGGCCGGGAGCCGGACGGGCGTGATGAGGTCCGGTTGTCCAGTTCGGTACTCGGCGCGCTAGACTGATCGATGGTCACGCGAATGCGGCCGGCCGCCCCCTGTGGAGTTACTTCCGATGGTGGTGACCGGTCCGGTCGGCGGAACGATTCTTCGCAGAGTCATTCTCCGCAAGGTCCGATCCGTATGTGTCTGGGATGTCGGCAGCGAGCCGGTATCGCAGAGCTGGTCCGTGTCGTCGCCCCTACAGGTGCGAGCGGCCCGAGGATCGTTGTCGACATCGCGAAGACCATGCCTGGGCGAGGTGCGTGGCTGCATCCGGTGGCGGACTGTGTGTCCGCCGCGGTTCGACGCAACGCGTTTGCCCGGGCGCTGAGGAGTCCGGGACTGGTCGTAGACCAGTCCGACCTCAAAGAAGTGCTGTTCACCCGCTCGGGAGATGGCACGGACGAGAGCGGCCCTAACGGGCCAGAACAGGTAGCAGAAGACATGAGCACACCGTGAAGTCACCACGATGAGCACGTATCGGACGTAATCCGAGGCCGTGGCGGGCAAGCCGCTCGGCCTCCAAGTGAGGAGAGCAGTGGCAGGCAAAGCCCGCGTGCATGAACTGGCCAAGGAACTTGGCGTAACGAGCAAGCAAGTGCTCGAACGTCTCAAAGAACAGGGCGAGTTCGTCAAATCCGCGTCGTCGACCGTTGAGGCCCCCGTGGCCCGCCGACTTCGCGAATCCTTCCCCGCAGATAACGGGGGAGCAGCCAAGAACGACTCCACGAAGTCGGCAGCACCCAAGCCTGGTGCCGCGGCTCGTGACAACTCTGCTGCGCCCAAGCCCGGCGCAGCTCGCCCCGGCCCCAAGCCGGCGGCTCCGAAACCTGCACCCGCACCGACGCCTGCTGCCGCGCAGTCGGCACCGGCTCCTGCGCCTGCAGCCACCCCGGCACCTGCTGCGCCCACTCCGGCGCCGGCACAGAAGTCGACGCCCGCGGCAGCTCAGGCTTCCGCACCTGCGCCGACGAGTCCACGTCCCGGGCCAAAGCCCGGACCGCGTGCGCCTCGCGTCGGAAACAATCCGTATTCGTCTGCACCCGCACCAGCTCCGCGTCCGGCGGCACCACGTCCCGGACCCGGCCAGGGCGGACCCCGCCCCGGTGGTGGGCGTCCCACGCAGGGCCGACCCGGCCAGGGTGCAGGGCGTCCCGGTCCCGGCAGTGCAGGCGCACGTCCCGCACCGGGTCAGGGCGGACCTCGCCCGAATCCGGGCAACATGCCCCCTCGGCCCAACCCGGGTGCCATGCCCAGTCGTGCAGCACGTCCCGACGCGGGCCGACCGGGCCGCGGCGGTGGACCAGGCGGTCGCAGTGGCGGCGGTGGCGGAGGCTATCGCGGTGGCGGCGGAGGCGCGCCAGGCGGAGCACCGGGAGGTCCTCCCGGAGGTTTCCGCGGACGTCCCGGTGGCGGCGGTCGCGGTCGTGGCGGCGCAGCCGGTGCGTTCGGACGTCCGGGTGGTGCACCCCGTAAGGGACGCAAGTCCAAGCGTCAGAAGCGGCAAGAATACGACTCGATGCAGGCTCCGGCCGTCGGTGGCGTCAGGCTGCCACGCGGCAACGGTGAGACCATTCGTCTCGCCCGCGGCGCTTCGCTGTCCGACTTCGCCGACAAGATCGACGCCAACCCGGCATCGCTGGTCCAGGCGCTGTTCAACCTCGGCGAGATGGTCACGGCGACCGAGTCGGTCAACGACGAGACGCTGGAGCTGCTCGGCTCCGAGATGAACTACAACGTCCAGGTAGTCAGCCCGGAGGACGAAGATCGCGAACTCCTCGAGAGCTTCGATCTCTCCTACGGTGAGGACGAGGGCGGCGAAGAGGATCTCGAACAGCGTCCGCCGGTGGTCACCGTCATGGGTCACGTCGACCACGGCAAGACCCGCCTGCTCGACACCATCCGTAAGGAGAATGTGCGCGAGGGCGAGGCCGGTGGCATCACCCAGCACATCGGTGCCTACCAGGTGAACACGCACCTCAACGGCGACGATCGACTGATCACGTTCATCGACACCCCTGGTCACGAGGCGTTCACCGCCATGCGTGCCCGCGGTGCCAAGTCGACCGACATCGCGATCCTCGTGGTCGCCGCCGACGACGGCGTCATGCCGCAGACGGTGGAGGCCGTGAACCACGCGCAGGCAGCAGACGTGCCGATCGTGGTCGCGGTCAACAAGATCGACAAGGAAGGCGCCGATCCGTCGAAGATCCGCGGCCAGCTCACCGAGTACGGGCTGATCCCCGAGGAGTACGGCGGCGACACGATGTTCGTCGACATCTCGGCCAAGCAGGGCACCAACATCGAGCAGTTGCTTGAAGCTGTGCTGCTGACCGCCGACGCGTCGCTCGATCTGCGTGCCAACCCCGACATGGACGCTCAGGGTGTCGCCATCGAAGCGCACCTCGATCGTGGTCGCGGACCTGTGGCGACCGTGCTGGTTCAGCGCGGAACGCTGCGTGTCGGCGACTCCGTGGTGGCAGGCGACGCCTACGGTCGTGTGCGACGCATGGTCGACGAGCACGGCGACGACGTCAACGAGGCCCTGCCTTCGCGACCCGTCCAGGTCATCGGCTTCACGTCGGTGCCGGGTGCAGGTGACAACCTGCTCGTCGTCGAAGAAGATCGCACCGCCCGGCAGATCGCCGACCGGCGCAACGCGCGCAAGCGCAACGCGCTGGCCGCACGTAGCCGCAAGCGGATCAGCCTCGAGGACCTCGATTCGGCGCTGAAGGAAACCAGCCAGCTGAACCTGATCCTCAAGGGCGACAACGCAGGTACCGTCGAGGCGCTCGAAGAGGCGCTGCTCGGTATCGACATGGGCGACGAGGTGTCGCTGCGCGTCATCGACCGTGGTGTCGGTGGCGTGACGGAGACCAACGTCAACCTCGCTGCGGCGTCGGATGCGATCATCATCGGCTTCAACGTCCGTGCGGAGGGCAAGGCCACAGAGCTCGCCAACCGCGAGGGCGTCGACATCCGGTACTACTCGGTGATCTACCAGGCCATCGACGAGATCGAGAGCGCGCTCAAGGGCATGCTCAAGCCGATCTACGAAGAGGTGGAGCTCGGCCGCGCCGAGATCCGCGCCATCTTCAAGAGCTCGAAGGTCGGCAACATCGCCGGTTGCCTGGTGCAGTCCGGTCTCATCCGCCGTAACGCCAAGGCTCGTCTGCTTCGCGACAACGTCGTGGTTGCCGAGAATCTCACGATCTCGTCGCTGCGACGCGAGAAGGACGACGTCACCGAGGTTCGCGAAGGCTACGAATGTGGTCTCACGCTGACGTACAGCGACATCAAGGTCGACGACGTCATCGAGAGCTACGAGTTGCAGGAGAAGCCGCGCGACTGACGCGCGGATCGTCGAACACGCTCCCCTTCCGGGGTCTGAGGGCACTTGGTGCCCGACGGCCCCGGAAGGGGAGTACGTTCCTCACTCACAGTGCTTCGATTCTGGAGGAAGGACACCCCATGGCTGACCCGGCACGGGCACAGCGAATGGCCAAGCGGATCTCGTCGATCGTGGCGTCGTCGATCGCCCACGACATCAAGGACCCGCGGCTGGCCCACGTCACGATCACCGATACCAAGGTGACCAACGACCTGCACGACGCGACGGTCTTCTACACCGTCATGGGCGAATCGATCGATGCCGAACCCGACTACGAGGCCGCTGCCGCGGGACTCGCCAAGGCGACCGGGATTCTCCGCTCGAAGGTCGGCGCCGGAACAGGCGTGCGCTTCACCCCGACATTGAGTTTTGTCCTCGACACCGTTCCCGACGCCGCGCGCCACATGGAAGAACTCGTGGCGCGCGCACGCGCCAATGACGAACTCGTCGCGCGCCAGGCGAAACAAGCGCAACCTGCCGGTGACGCAGACCCGTATCGAAGCAAGGACGAAGACGGCGAGGACGGTTCACGCGAGTGACCACTGCCTCCCCTGCGGCGATCGCAGATGTCCTCGGCGGGGCATCGGCGGTGACAATCCTCTGCCACGTCCGACCCGACGCCGACACCATCGGTAGCGGACTCGCGCTGGGACTCGCGTTGACGACACGAGGCCTCGACGTCGAGGTCTCCTATCCCGGTCCCGAGAGCCTGCCCGCGGCCCTTCGTGACCTGCCAGGGGTGCGGGGGCTACTCGTCGAACCGGACGCACTCAAGGGGCACGACGTGACCGTGTCGGTCGACGCCGCCGGACCTGATCGGCTCGGCGATTTGGCCGCGGTCTTCGAGGGCGCGGTCACGTCGGTCGTCGTCGACCATCACATGTCCAACGGGGGTTTCGGTGACCTCGACTTTGTCGACCCCGACGCCGACTGCACCGCCGTACTCGTCCTGCGACTCATCGACGAACTCGACGTTCCGCTGAACGCCGACATCGCGACGTGTCTGTACGCGGGTCTCGCGACAGATACCGGATCGTTCAAATGGGCGCGCCCCGACTCGTTTCGGGTCGCGGCGCGACTACTCGACAGCGGAGTCGACGGTCGACGGTGGAGTCGGGCGCTGTTCGACACCCATCCCTTCTCGTGGCTGTCGATGGTGGCCGGGGTTCTGGCGTCGGCGACATTCATCCCGAAAGCAGCCGACGGTGCGGGACTCGTCTACGCCGTCGTCGATCACGACGCGATGGTCGGCATGAGCTGGGAAGAGTCCGAAAGCATCATCGACATCGTGCGAACCACGGCAGGCGCCGAGATCGCGGCGGTGTTCAAGGAGATCGAACCGGCGAGTTGGACGGTCTCGTTGCGGTCGAAGGCATCGGTCGATCTGGTTCCGATCGCGCGCGCACTCGGCGGCGGCGGTCATCGACACGCCTCCGGGTACAGCGATATCGGGAGTGCCCAGGAGGTCGTCGACCGGCTGGTGGGGTTGCTCTGACCGAGCCCGCCCGACAGGCCGACGCCCAGGCGATCGCCCCGGACACGGGGATACGCCGCATCGCGGTGTTGTCGGTGTCGGCTCTTGCGGTGCTGACCGCGCCGCCGCTGTATCTCCTCCTCGACCTCGCCGTTGTCGGGCGCCTCGGCGGCGACGAATTGGCCGCGCTCGGCGTCGGTGCTCTGGTGCTCTCGGTGATCAGTACCCAGCTCACCTTTCTCTCGTACGGGACAACCGCGCGTTCGGCTCGACGCTTCGGTGCGGGCGACCGCGCGGGCGCGGTGGGAGAGGGCGTGCAGGCGACGTGGATCGCGCTCGGCGTCGGTGGTGTGATCGTCGCCGTGATCTATCCGCTGGCACCGTGGGTGATGCGACTCATGGTCGGCACGTCAGGTCCGGATGCGAGTCACGTTGCGGCGGAAGCAACTTCGTGGTTGCGAATCGCATGCTTCGGCGTGCCACTCATTCTCGTGTCGATGGCGGGCAACGGCTGGATGCGTGGTGTCCAGGAGACCCGACGACCGGTCGTGTACGTCGTGGTCGGATTGTCGGTCGGGGCAGTGCTGTTGGTGGGGTTGGTCCACGGGCTGTGGTTCTTCCCGCGGCTCGGCTTGCAGGGCAGCGCAATTGCCAACGTCGTCGGACAATCGATCACCGGTCTATTGTTCGCGACGCGACTCCTGCGCGAAGTGCTCCCCGATGGTGGGCGCCGCGCGTTGCGTCCTCGGTGGGCGGTGATCCGAGCCCAACTCGTGATGGCGCGCGACCTCGTGGCGCGCAGCCTCTCGTTCCAGGTGTGCTTTCTGTCGGCGGCTGCCGTCGCGGCCCGCTTCGGGGTGGCCGCCGTTGCTGCTCATCAGCTGACACTTCAACTGTGGGAGTTCATGTCACTGTTCCTGGACTCGGTGGCCATCGCGGCTCAAGCGTTGGTCGGTGCCGCGCTCGGGGCGGGTGCGGTCACAGCGGCCCAGAACGTGGCTCGCAGGGTGACTGTCGTGTCGGTGGTGGCTGCGTCGGCAATGGCAGGGGTCTTCGCCATCGGCGCCGGCGTGCTGCCGAGACTGTTCACGAGCGATGCCAGGGTGCTCGACGCGATCAGCACGCCCTGGTGGTTCTTCGTCGCCATGCTGCCGATTGCGGGAGTCGTATTCGCGCTCGACGGTGTGCTCCTGGGCAGCGGCGACGCCGCATACTTACGGTCTGCGACGTTGGTGGCCGCGCTCGTCGGATTCTTACCGCTGATCTGGCTGTCCCTGGCGTTCGACTGGGGATTGGCCGGCATCTGGACGGGCCTTGTGGTGTTCATGGTGATTCGCATGCTGACCGTCGTGTGGCGGATTCGGTCAGGCCGGTGGCAGCGGGTCGGACACGAGCGCGGTTGATCGACGGCACCAATGTCGATGGCTCGCGCGGCGTCCACTCAGTAGCCGGGCTGTGGGTACGCAGGTCGCGGTCTGCTCTGAGTGCGTCCGCGTCGGATGGCCAGGCCGATTCCGTCGCAGGCCCACACACTGAGGATGCCGAGCACACAAAAGCCTATGAATACGACGCCGTCGAGAAGCGACGCAGTTATGTACGACTTCGGATAGTGGATTGCCTGCTCGATCCATCCCCCCGCCGCGCTGAGCGCGAGCGCCGGGATGATGCCGATCAACGCGAAGGCAGTTCTTCTGCGTGCGAGTGACCACCCCACCACGACGCCAAGAATGACGAGTCCGTTATTGGCGCTGTACCACCATTCGAATTCGGCGTAGGTCCAGCCCGAGTAGAGGCGTGGGCCGGAGATAGCCCACAGTGCGTCGAGTACACGTTGCAATCCCAGGAGCACCAAGGCGGCGCCGGGACCGAGGATTCGTTGCGGAGTGGATCGGGCCCACACGGCGAGGACGCCCATGTATAGCAGGGCTGCCAACGTCCAGACGCTGAATCTCCACCAATCGTGCAACCCGAACTCACTCAGAGCGATTTGGAGCGCGCAGCTCACAACAAAGAAGAATCCGCCGATCGCTGCGCTGACCAGGGCTTGTGCCCACCACGGGCCGCGGTCGCCGAGAGGTGTGCGGGCGGGGCGGCGTGGCGGGTACATCGGGTACGGGGGCTGGTAGGAATGACCAGGTGGTTGTGCAATAGGCGGCTGGGGTTGGCTCGGATACACGTGCGCATCCTGACACAAGGTGGAACGCAACATCGAGTGGGTCACCGGTGATTCATTCGGTTGAAAACAGTGGCGCCGCGGCCATCTGGCACGATGGATCCTCGTGGCTACACTCTGGGCGATCAGCGATCTTCACGTCGCGCACCGCGGCAACGAGAGCATCGTCGACCAGATTCGACCGTCGGCTCCCGACGACTGGCTGATCGTCGCGGGCGACGTGTCCGAACGTACCGACGACATCATCGACACCCTGCGTCGACTCAAGGCTCGATTCGACACGGTGATCTGGGTGCCGGGCAACCACGAGCTCTACACCACCGCCAAGGACCCGCTGCAGATCTTCGGTGTCGCGCGCTACGACTACCTCGTCCAGGCGTGCCGCGACATCGGGGTGGTCACGCCGGAAGACATCTACCCGCTGTTCGACGCGGGCGATGGCAGCGAACCCGTCCGCGTCGTGCCGATGTTTCTGCTCTACGACTACACGTTCCGCCCGGAGGGCACCTCGACGGCGCTGCAGGCGCTCGCTGTCGCACGGGAACGCAACGTGGTGGCGACAGACGAGTTCTTGCTGTCCGCCGAGCCGTACCCGACCCGGGACGCGTGGGGGAGGGCGCGCATCGAGTCGACGCGCAAGCGTCTCGAGGCACTCGACCCGGCAGAGAAGACCATCCTGATCAATCACTGGCCGCTGCGGCGCGAACCGACCGACGCGCTGTTCTACCCCGAATTCGCACTGTGGTGCGGCAGTGAACTCACCGCCGACTGGCACACGCGGTTCAACGCCACATGCAGCGTCTACGGACATCTGCACATCCCGCGCACCACCTGGTACGACGACGTGCGGTTCGAGGAGGTGTCGGTCGGATACCCGCGCGAGTGGAAGCGACGCGGCCTACCCGAACCGCTGCTACGTCAGATCGCACCCGATCCCGGTGTGCGCGAACAGGATCTACCCGATCACGGCGCGCGCTTCAACCTGCCGCCGGATTACGCCGAGCGTGCCCGCGAGTTCGCCGAACGCGTGGCGCAGCGTCGAGCACAGCGAAGCTCGGGTCAGACGAGCTCAGGTCAGGAGGGCGACAAGTGATCGAACGACTCCTCCCACCTGGCGTCGCCTCCGCCGAATCCTTCGGCGACCCACCGGGTCTCGAGCCGATGCCCGCCGAGGAATCGCTGATCTCGCGCGCCGTCGAGAAGCGTCGTCGTGAATTCATCACGGCGCGTCACTGCGCCCGTCAGGCGCTCGGACAGCTCGGGATCGAGCCGACGCCGATCATGCGCGGCGACAAGGGAATGCCGTTGTGGCCGAACCAGATCGTGGGCAGCCTGACGCACTGCGACGGATATCGTGCCGCCATCGTCGCGTACGCGATGGGCGTCAGGACACTGGGAATCGACGCCGAGCCGCACGACGTGCTGCCCGACGGCGTGCTCGAGCACACCAGCATTCCTGCCGAACGTGACGTCATCGCACAGCGGCCGTCGGGGCTGCACTGGGATCGACTTCTGTTCTGCGCCAAGGAGACAACCTACAAGGCATGGTTTCCGCTGACCCAACGCTGGCTCGGCTTCGAGGATGCCCACATCACGTTCGAGCAGACCGCGGAGAATATGGGGACCTTCCGCTCCCGAATCCTGATCGACGGCTCGGTCATCGACGGGGGAACACCGATCACCGAGTTCTCCGGGCGCTGGCTGGTCGACGACGGCTACATCACCACGACGATCGTGATGAGCTGACGTGGCCGACTCATCGATCGAGAACGCCGGATTGGTCATCGTCGACAAGAATGAGGGCATCACGAGTCACGACGTCGTCTCTCGTTGCCGAAAGCTGTTCAACACCAGACGAGTTGGCCATGCGGGCACACTCGACCCGATGGCGACCGGAGTGCTCGTGGTCGGCGTCGAGCGGGCGACAAAACTGCTCGGATTGCTCGCACTGACCACCAAGTCGTACACCGCGACCATCCGCCTGGGCGCCGCAACCGACAGCGACGACCGTATGGGCGAGGTCATCTCGAGCGCCGACGCGTCGTCGATCACCGACGAGCAGATCGCGGCAACGGTCGCGACACTCACCGGCGACATCGAGCAGGTGCCTGCCAAGGTCAGCGCGATCAAGGTCGACGGCAGGCGCGCGCACGCGCTGGCACGGACCGGCGAGGAGTTCGAGCTCGCCGCGAGGCCGGTCACCGTCTCGCGATTCGACGTGTTGGCTCGACGCGACGAGGGGGAGTTCGTCGACCTCGACGTCGTCGTCGACTGTTCCGCAGGAACCTACATCCGCTCTCTCGCACGCGATCTCGGCGCGGCACTCGGAGTCGGGGGACACCTGACCGCGCTGCGTCGAACCGCGGTCGGCCCGTTCACATTGGAACACGCACGGACCCTCGAGCAGTTGGCTGAGCGTCCCGAGCTCAGTCTCACGATCGACGAGGCCGCCCTGATCTCCTTCCCGCACCGCGATATCGACGACGACGAGGCCGAATCCATTAGTCAGGGACGGTGGTTGACGCCGATCGGGCGCAAGGGCATCTACGTGGTTGTCGACCCCGCCGGGCAGGCCATCGCGCTGGTGCAGGAAAAGGGGCGTCGGGCGAGTTCTGTGATGGTCGTGCGGCCGGCAACGCTGCGATAGCGACGCGTGGCTTGACGCGCTCCTGACAGTGCGTCGTGTTCAGTGCTCGGCGACGAGGAAGATCGCGCGAGCGGCGATGTCGCCGAGCACGATCGGCTCGGCGCCGTCGATCGAGATCGAGATCGTGCCGGCGAACGGGCGTTTCTCGGAGACGTGGACCACGCAGTCCAGAGCGACTCCGAGTTGGTCGAAGTAGCGGAGCACCTCGGGATCGGTATCGGAGATTCGTGCGATTCTGCCGCCCTCACCCGTGTCGAGATCGGCGAGTGAGAACGCCTCCGGTGCGGGTATCGAGCCGTCGACACGCGGGATGGGGTCGCCGTGCGGGTCGCGGTCCGGATGACCGAGTTTCGTGTCGAGGCGCGCCATGAAGCGGTCGGACATCGCGTGCTCGAGGACCTCGGCCTCGTCGTGCACCTCATCCCACCCGTAGCCGAGTTCGCGGACGAGGAATGTCTCGATCAAACGGTGGCGTCGCACCATCAGCACCGCGGCCGCCCGACCCTCGTCGGTGAGGGTGACTGCGCCGTACCGCTCGTGTGAGACGAGGCCCTGATCGGCGAGTTTGCGGATGGCCTCCGACGCCGTCGACGCCGATACGCCCATCTTGTCGGCGAGCATCTTGGTGGTCACCTTGACCTCGGCCCACTCCTGGCTGGTCCAGATGACCTTGAGGTAGTCCTGGGTGACCGTCGACAACTCGGCCACGGACGTATCGGGACCGGCAGCTCGGGTTTGAGGCATGAAACGAGCTTAGCCCCGCCTACCTACGCCGAAGCTCCGTGGCCGACCCAACCCGGCGCCATCGCGGCATGGACAACTGTCATTGGTGTGGTGGCATGCCGCGATTCACTGTGTGGACGTGCGTGATTCACGATGCGCGTTCGGATCGGCATCGGGCGGGCGCGGGTGCTGGTTCACCGGCGTCGGTCGCCGTAGGCTTGTCGGCGTGTTGCGATGGCGAGGTCTGGACGAGGTGCCCGCGGATTGGGGCAGGTGTGTGGTCACCATCGGTGTGTTCGACGGCGTCCACCGGGGGCACGCGCAGTTGATCCACGCCGCGACCTCCGCGGCGGCCGAGCGTGGCATCCCGTCGGTGTTGATGACGTTCGACCCGCACCCCGCCGAGGTGGTCCGCCCCGGAACGCACCCACCACAGTTGACGACGCTGACTCGTCGGGCCGAGTTGGCCGAGGAGTTGGGAATCGACGTCTTCTGCGTGATGCCGTTCACCCCCGAGCTGGCGTCGCGTTCTCCGAAGGACTTCGCGCACAACGTTCTCGTCGAGAGCCTGCATGCCGCCGAAGTGGTGGTCGGTGCCAATTTCACCTTCGGGAAGAAGGCCGCGGGCAACGTCGAGAAGCTCACAGAGCTCGGTCAGCGCTTCGGGTTCGAGGTGCAGGCCATCTCGCTGTTCGGCGAGCACGCGGTGACCTACTCGTCGACCTACATCCGCTCGTGCGTTGCTGCGGGCGACGTCGAGCGCGCGGCAGAAGCCCTCGGACGGCCCCACCGCGTCGAGGGAGTGGTGGTTCGCGGTGACGGACGTGGACGCGAATTGGGTTATCCCACAGCCAATGTCGCACCGCCGATGTACGCGGCCATTCCGGCTGACGGGGTGTACGCCGCGTGGTTCACGGTTCTTGGACCCGGACCGGTTGTGGGCCAGGTGATTCCGGGGGAGAGCTACCAGGCGGCTGTGTCGGTGGGTACCAACCCGACGTTCTCCGGGCGTACGCGGACTGTCGAGGCATTCGTCCTCGACACCACGGCCGACCTCTACGGTCAGCACGTCGCCGTCGACTTCGTCGACAGAATCCGCGGCATGGAGAACTTCGACAGCATCGACGATCTGCTGACCGCGATGAGCGGAGACGTCGACAAGACCCGAGGCATTCTCGCCGCGACCCAGAGCGGCTCGTAGGACCCAGGGCGCTTTGGCGCGATTTGGGCTGGGACCTGCGCGGTTGGTAGCCTGACATGTCGGTGCCGCTGCAGTCCGCGGTGGCGCACCGAATCAGCGTTGACGATCCCGGGTGGGATTGCCGCTGGTCACAGATGACGCGGGACTGAAACAACAGGAGTATCTCCATGGCATTGACTGCCGAGCAGAAGAAAGAAATCCTCACCGAGTACGGCCTCCACGAGACCGACACCGGCTCGCCCGAGGCTCAGGTCGCGCTGCTGACCAAGCGCATCACCGACCTCACCGAGCACCTCAAGGAGCACAAGCACGATCACCACAGCCGTCGTGGTCTGCTGCTGCTCGTCGGCCGTCGTCGCCGCCTGCTCAAGTACGTCGCCAAGGTCGACATCGCACGCTACCGCTCGCTGATCGAGCGCCTCGGCCTGCGTCGCTGAGCGACCCCGAGCTGCGGTCGCTGAGCGACCCCGAGCTGCGGTCGCTGAGCGACCCCGAGCTGCGGTCGCTGAGCGACCCTGGGTTCCGTCGCTGAGCGACACACGAACTGAACGGACCGGTCATCTCCCACGTGGAGGTGGCCGGTTCGTCGTTTCCCGGCCTCGTCGTTTCCTGGTCTCAGGGGCAGCGATGATAGGCTGATAAGCGGAACGTTGCAGATTTGTGTGCTCACACACATGTCGCAGAGTCAGATCGGTCCTCGGTAGTGGCCGCCGGAATCGCCAGATGATTCCGGCCGCTTCGATCGAAGGCCGTCTGAGCACCCACGGGTCGCACTAGGGCGGCCCTGGCATGCAGTGGCCATTTCGCGCGATGTTCTGGGCCGGTAGTGGCGCTACGCGCGCCCCGGTGCGCGAGTTCATTCGCGCAGTTCATCGGGAGCGCACGTCAGTCTGTCGCTCCTGGTCCCAATCCGCATATTCGGGTCGCTATGGGCGGCCACCACCACGGTCGCGTCGAATGCGACCGGCACGAAGGGATTCATAGCCCACATGACAGATGTCACCACCACTGAGGTCGTCGAGGAGTTCGACGACGCGATCACCGAGGCAACGGCCGTCATCGACAACGGCAGCTTCGGCACCCGCACCATCCGGTTCGAGACCGGACGTCTCGCCCTGCAGGCAGCCGGTTCGGTAACCGCCTACCTCGATGACGAGACCATGCTGCTGTCGACGACAGCGGCGTCGAAGCATCCCAAGGAGCACTTCGACTTCTTCCCCCTCACCGTCGACGTCGAAGAGCGTATGTACGCCGCGGGACGCATTCCCGGGTCGTTCTTCCGCCGTGAGGGCCGTCCGTCGACCGATGCCATCCTGACCTGCCGTCTGATCGACCGTCCGCTTCGTCCGTCGTTCGTCGACGGCCTGCGCAACGAGATCCAGGTCGTCGTCACCGTCCTGAGCCTCGACCCCAAGGATCTGTACGACGTCGTCGCGATCAACGCGGCATCGGCGTCGACCCAGCTCGCGGGCCTGCCGTTCTCCGGTCCTGTCGGTGGCGTGCGTGTCGCGCTCATCCCGACCGAGGAGAACAAGGCCGGCCAGTGGGTGGCGTTCCCGACCGTCGAGCAGCTCGAAGGCGCAGTCTTCGACATGGTCGTCGCCGGCCGCATCGTCGGAGAAGGCGATGACGCCGACGTCGCGATCATGATGGTCGAGGCCGAGGCAACCGACAACGTCATCGACATCGTGGCAGGCGGCGCGCAGGCGCCGACCGAGGCCATCGTCGCCGAGGGCCTCGAGGCTGCCAAGCCGTTCATCGCTCGTCTCTGTGAGGCGCAGAAGTCGCTCGCAGCGGCCGCTGCCAAGGAGACCGCTGAGTTCCCGCTCTTCCCGGCCTACGAGTCCGAGGTCTACGACGCCGTCTCGGCTGCTGCCACCGAGCGTCTCTCGCAGATCCTCACCATCCCGGGCAAGCAGGAGCGCGACGAGAAGACCGACGAACTCAAGGCCGACATCCTCGCCTCGCTCGGCGAGCAGTTCGAGGGTCGTGAGAAGGAGATCGGTGCGGCATACCGCTCGGTCACCAAGAAGCTCGTGCGTCAGCGCATCCTGACCGACCACTTCCGTATCGACGGTCGTGGCATCACCGATATCCGGTCGCTCTCGGCCGAGGTCGCCGTGATCCCGCGCGCCCACGGTTCGGCACTGTTCGAGCGCGGCGAGACCCAGATCCTCGGTGTCACCACACTCGACATGGTCAAGATGGCGCAGCAGATCGACTCGCTCGGACCCGAGACGTCGAAGCGCTACATGCACCACTACAACTTCCCGCCGTACTCGACCGGTGAGACCGGTCGCGTCGGATCGCCCAAGCGTCGCGAGATCGGCCACGGCGCGCTCGCCGAGCGTGCCCTCGTGCCGGTGATCCCGAGCGTCGAGGACTTCCCGTACGCGATTCGTCAGGTGTCGGAAGCGTTGAGCTCCAACGGTTCCACCTCGATGGGTTCGGTCTGTGCGTCGACCATGTCGCTGCTCAATGCCGGTGTGCCGCTGCGCGCTCCGGTCGCGGGTATCGCGATGGGCCTCGTGTCCGACACTGTCGACGGCGAGACCCGCTACGTCGCGCTCACCGACATCCTCGGTGCCGAAGATGCCTTCGGCGACATGGACTTCAAAGTCGCGGGCACCAAGGACTTCGTCACGGCGCTTCAGCTCGACACCAAGCTCGACGGCATCCCGTCGAAGGTGCTGGCCGGCGCATTGAGCCAGGCCAAGGACGCGCGCCTGACCATCCTTGACGTCATGGCCGAGGCCATCGACGAGCCCGACGAGATGAGCCCGTACGCCCCGCGGATCACCACCATCAAGATCCCGATGGACAAGATCGGCGAGCTGATCGGCCCCAAGGGCAAGACGATCAACGGCATCACCGAGGACACCGGCGCCAACATCTCGATCGAGGACGACGGCACCGTGTTCATCGGTGCTGCCGACGGCGTCTCGGCGCAGGCCGCGATCGACAAGGTCAACGCTATCGCCAACCCGCAGCTGCCCAAGGTGGGCGAGCGCTTCCTTGGCACCGCGGTGAAGACCACCGCCTTCGGCGCGTTCGTGTCGCTGCTGCCGGGCCGCGACGGTCTGGTGCACATCAGCAAGCTCGGTAAGGGCAAGCGCATCAACAAGGTTGAGGATGTCGTGAAGGTCGGCGACAAGCTTCAGGTCGAGATCGCCGACATCGACGAGCGCGGCAAGATCAGCCTCGTCCCGGTCGACGACAGCGACAAGTCCGGCAGCGATGCGGAGCAGTCCGAAGACAAGGCTTCGGCAGACGCCTGATCTGCTGACGCCGCGGCGCTCGCCGCGAGAACTCGACGGCCCGTCGTCCACAATGGAGTGGACGACGGGCCGCCGTCGTCGGTGACGACATGGTGACGAGGATGTTCGGTGAGGGGAGTGGCGATGGCGGAAGATGAGCGGGGCGGTGAGGCTGCCGGAGTCGTCGCGGACAAGCTCACCGTCGCACACCGGCGTGAGCCCGCCGGATCGGTCGACCACACCGTCGAGAGCCTCATCCGCTCAGCCCCGGTTGTCGGCACGGCCGACATGTCGGTGCGGGAAGCGGCGCAACTGATGACCGAGCGCAATCGCGACCACGTGCTGATCCCGTTGCGCGACGGCGGTTTCGGAGTGCTCACCGACGCGATCCTCCGTGAGCGAGTTGTCGCGGCGGGCGCATCGCTCGATACCCCGGTGACCGCGCTGACGCAGCGTCGCGCAACCGTGGTCGCGCCGCACGTCGCGGCCACCGACGCGCTCACCACGATCCTTGAGAACGACCTGACGGCACTGCCCGTCGTCGACGCAGGCGGAGTGGTGCACGGCGTTGTCGCGCCGTCGGACTTCGTGGCGGCACCCGGAGGGCCGAGTGTTGCTCTGCGCGAGCAGATCTCACGTGCGCGCGACGTCGTCGAATTGCAGGAGCGTGCGTCTCGGGTGCCGTACCTGATCGCCGACCTGGTCCGTCGCGAGCAACCAGCACACTCGGTTACCACGATGGCGTCTCTTGTCGTCGATGCAGTGGTCCGTCGTGCACTCGAACTCGTCCTGGCCTCACATCCGGAGTTGGACCCGACCAAGTTGACGTGGATGTCGTTGGGCAGCAACGCTCGTCGGGAGACCGTGTTGAGTTCCGACATCGACTCGGCCGTCTCGTTCTCCGACGACGTCAGCGACGAGCAGGTGCAGGCTTATCGGGTGGCCTTCGGAGAGGTCGACGCTGTGCTCCGCGGAGCGGGCATGGCCGTCGATGACAACGGCGCGATCGCCTCGATGCCGTTGTTCTCGCGCACTCACGCGCGGTGGCGCGCTGCCGCGGAACGGTGGCTCGCCGAGCCGTTGGAGAACAAGGGCATGATTCTCACGTCGTTGTTGATCGACGCCCGCCCCATCTGGGGCGATGAAGGGCTCCCGGCGGTCGGCGAGGTGTTCGCCGACCTTCGACGACACCGAGGAACGCTGAATCTCCTGCTGGCAGAAGCTCTTGCCACCAGAGCGAAGATGCGGTCGATGCGCGATGTTCTGACTCGTCGCGGCGATGACTTCGACATCAAGCAACATGCGATCGGTCCCCTGGTGAACTTCGCCCGCTGGGCGGCGTTGTCGGTGGGGTCGCCGCAACTCGACACACGCGGTCGGTTACGCGCCGCGTCGGGAACCGAGTTGTTGTCCGACGACCAGGCCGACACCTTGATCGAGGTCTTCGAGATCTTGCAGCGAATCCGCCTCAATTACCAAGTCGCACAGTTTGATCGGGGTGAGGAGGTGAGTGACGTGCTGGACATGAAACGGTTGTCTCCGCTCGACCGCAGCATGGTCGCGCAGGCCGTACGCGAGATCGCCGGGGTGCAGCGCCGGGCCGCCAACCGCGCGCACTATCTGCCGGTAGGTTCGGCGTAATGAATTCTGTGAGAAGGGGTCGCGCGCGGTGTGTTTGATTCTGTTCGCCGTCGACGCCGCCCCGGGATACGAGTTTCTCCTGGCCGCCAATCGTGACGAGATCTACTCGCGACCGACCGACGGCATTCACCGGTGGGCCGACGCCCCGATCATCGGTGGTCGTGATCTGACGGCCGGCGGCACGTGGATGGGTGTGTCGACGACGTCGCCACGACGCATGGCGGCGGTGACGAATGTGCGCATCGGCGAGCCGAAAGTGCTGCCGGACAAACGATCACGCGGCGACCTGCCCGTCGACTTCCTCGTCGGTGAGGCCACCCCGCGGGAAGCGGCGGAGCATCTTTTGCGACACGCCGACGAATACGCGCCGGTCAACCTGCTGGTGGCCGACGGCGTCGACGTCTGGTGGGCGACGAATGCGCCCGTGCCCGAGGCGAGGGCCGTGGCGCCCGGCTGGCACGGATTGTCGAATGGCGTGCTCGACAGCGACTGGCCCAAGGTGACCGATGGTGTTCGACGGTTCCAGCACGTCGCGGCCGAGCCGGGCGCGCTGCCGGACGACTACCTTGCGATGCTCGACGATCGGCGCCTGGCCGACCCCGCGCGACTGCCGGACACGGGCATCGACCCCGAGCGTGAACACGAGCTCTCAGCGATGTTCGTCGACATGGACGGCTACGGCACCCGCGCCTCGTCGGTGCTGCGCATGGGACGCGACGGCCGCGGCGACCTGACCGAACGTCGTTTCCACGAGGGAAAGGCCGCCGCGACCACGGTGCTGTCCTGGTGATCTCCGCAGTGACTGGTCGCCGCCGGCTGGTTTCCGCTATCGACACGGGTCGTCGTGCTGCACCCCGAGTGTGCGCATCGCAGCCGCCGTCCGGTTATGTTGCTCAGGTGATTCGCGCTGCAGTCGACGTTCTACCCATTGCACTCGGCCTACTGATGGCGTCGGCGCCAATGGTGATGGTCAGCATGGCGCTGGTGATCAGACGGTCGGTGGGGGCTGGTTGGAGCTTTCTGCTCGGTTGGATTCTCGGGCTCGTAATCGTCTGCGGGGTGGTGGTCGCTGTCGCCGACCTGGTGTCCCTCGCCGGTGAGACGGGGACCGTCGGCGGCGTGGTCGGCGTCGTTGTGGGCGTCATCCTCCTCGGCCTCGGCGTGTGGAAGTGGTATGGCGAGTGGCGGAACCCGAACAAGGGCGACGTGCCGTCGTGGTACGAGTCGATCGAGCGTATGCGCGGGTCAACGGTCTTTGCCTTCGGTATCGGTATGGCGGCGCTGAACCCCAAAACCTCTTCCTCGCTGTCGCGGCCAGTGTCGCCGTCGCCGAGGCGACGGACAACATCGGCGCTCAGGCCGTCGGAATCGTCGTGTTCGTCGTCGTCGGCAGTATCGGAGTGGCCGCACCCACCGTGGCAACGCAGTTGGCAGGGGACCGCGCGGGAGCGACGCTGGCGCGGGTCGACGAGGTGATCACGCGGTACAACGCAGTGATCGTCGGTGCCGTGCTCATCATCCTGGGCGCCGTCGTGACGACCAACGGGATCGATGCCCTGCTCGCGTCCTGAGTTGCAGGCACGCACGACAACCGCCGGGCCCGAGGCGATCTCGGGTCCGGCGGTTTCGCGATGGAGGTCGTGGTCAGCTGGTGGCGAACGGATTCTGCTCGGCGGGGATGTCGAGCGCTGCGCCGACCTCGGCATTGAACAACGTGCCCGCGTGGGTGCTCAGGCCGCCTGCGAGTGCGGCATTGTCTGCCAAGGCCTTCTCCCAGCCCTTGTCGGCGAGCTGCAGCACGTAGGGGAGCGTGGCACCGGTGAGTGCCTGCGTCGACGTACGGGCAACGGTGCCGGGCATATTCGCGACGCAGTAGAACACGGTGTCATGCACGGTGAAGGTCGGGTCGTCGTGGGTGGTGGGACGCGAATCCTCGAAGCAGCCGCCCTGATCGATGGCGATGTCGACGAGCACCGCGCCCGACTTCATCTGCGCGACAAGGCTGTTGGGGACGAGCACAGGCGCCTTCGCGCCGGGGACGAGGACCGCGCCGATCACCAGGTCGGCCTGCTTGACCGCGTCGGCGAGTGCCAGCGACGTCGAGTAGCGGGTGTGGACGCGGCCGCCGAAGCGTGCGTCGACCGCGCGCAGTTTGGCGATGTCGAGGTCGAAGACGGTGA
Organism: Gordonia sp. 852002-50395_SCH5434458; assembly: GCF_001665905.1. Lineage (NCBI taxonomy): Bacteria > Bacillati > Actinomycetota > Actinomycetes > Mycobacteriales > Gordoniaceae > Gordonia > Gordonia sp. 852002-50395_SCH5434458. The sequence goes on along the minus strand of NZ_LZTC01000053.1, from coordinate 56,052 downwards.
CCTGTGCGCCCATGCCCATGGCGATGGTCGCGGCGTTGACGCCGCTGACGCCGGCACCGATGACGACGACGTCGGCGGGCTCGGTACCGGGGACGCCGCCCATCAGCACGCCGCGGCCGCCTTCGGAACGCATGAGGTGGTAGGCGCCCACCTGAGGAGCGAGTCGGCCTGCGACCTCGCTCATCGGGGCGAGCAGGGGAAGCGAACCGTCGGCGGCGCGGACCGTCTCGTAGGCGATCGACGTGGTGCCAGACGCGAGCAGCGCGTCGGTGCACGGGCGGCTGGCCGCAAGGTGCAGGTAGGTGAAGATCGTCTGGCCCTCGCGCATGAGTCCGTATTCGGCCTCGATGGGCTCTTTGACCTTGAGGAGCAGGTCGGCCTGCTCCCAGACCGCGGCGGCGGTGTCGAGGATCTGTGCGCCGGCGGCCTTGAAGTCGGTGTCGTCGATGGCGGAACCGAGGCCTGCACCTGCCTCGATGATCACGTCGTGGCCGCGTTTGGTCAGCTCGGCGACGCCTGCAGGCGTGATGGCGACGCGGTATTCGTTGTTCTTGATTTCGGTGGGGATGCCGATACGCATCGGGTGCTCCTCGGAAGTGTTGGGGTGTGGTCATGTGCTGCGCGGCGGAGGCGCTGCTCTGCGCTGAACACCTTCAAGCGTGAAGGAACGTCGAATGGTGCACAATATTGATGAGGAAAGTTCTGTAGATTGCGGTTCAAGGTGAAGAATCGTCAGATCGAGGAGTTGTGATGGCCGCCACGCCGAAGGATGTTCGGGCAGTCGAGCTCGACGCGACCGATCGTGAACTACTGCGCGTCCTGCAACTCGATGCGCGTATCCCCAACAGTGAGCTTGCGGCACGAGTGGGGATCGCGGCGTCGACAGCACACGGACGCCTCCGACGGCTCGTCGACGCCGGTGTGATCCGCGGATTCTTCGCCGACGTCGATCCGGCCGCGGTCGGACGGCCATTGCGGGCAATGGTCGCCGTGAGCTTGCAGTCGGATGCGCGTGGGCAGATCCGCCAGTTCGTCGGCGAGATCGCACAGCGAGATGAAGTGATCGACGTCTTCTTTCTCGCGGGTGCCGACGACTACCTGCTGCACGTCGCGACCGCCGACACCGAGGCATTGCGCACGTTCGTCGAGATGCTCAATGCCAGACGCGAAGTCGCAGGTACCACGACGTCGCTGGTCTTCGACCACCAGCGCGGCGATGCGCCGATCTACTGAGGGTCGGCACGAAAGTGCCGCCCACTAGACTCGGACAGGAATGTTCGACCGAGCACGCGAGGAGAGGGAGCACCGATGAGTGACGAGATCAGAGTGGGCGTGTTCGGCAGTGGGGGCAAGGTCGGGCAGGCCATGGTCGACGCTGTCGAGGCCGCCGAGGATCTCGTCTTCACCACGGGCGTCGACAAGGGCGACGATCCCGCTGCCTTCGTCGACACGGACACCTCCGTCGTCATCGACTTCACGCATCCGAGCGTGGTCATGGACAACCTGAAGTTCTTGATAGAGAACGGAATTCACGCGGTCGTCGGTACGACCGGGTTCACCGCGGAACGTCTTGCGCAGGTGCGCGAGTGGTTGTCCGATGCGCCGGGCGTCGGAGTGCTGATCGCACCCAACTTTGCGATCGGAGCCGTCCTGTCGATGCGTTTCGCGCAGCAGGCGGCGCGCTTCTTCGACTCCGTTGAGGTCATCGAGCTGCACCATCCGCATAAGGCCGACGCGCCGTCCGGCACCGCGTATCGCACGGCGGCGCTGATCGCTGAGTCGCGTGCCCAGGCGGGCGTCGGGCCGAGCCCCGATGCCACGACCGAGGAACTCCCCGGCGCGCGGGGAGCAGTTGTCGACGGCGTGCGCGTGCACTCCGTCCGACTCGCCGGTCTCGTCGCGCACCAGGAGGTCCTCCTCGGTACACAGGGCGAGACACTGACCATCCGTCACGACTCGATCGATCGCAGTTCGTTCGCGCCGGGCGTGCTACTCGGCGTTCGCCAGATCGGCACCCGCCCGGGCCTGACCGTCGGACTCGACGAACTGATGGACCTGTAACTGCCGATGTCTGCCGAGCCGAACAAGAAGCACAAGAAGGATCCGACGCAGCGCGACGCCCGCCCGATCGTGTGGATGATCGGGTTTCTCGTTGTCGCCATGATCGTCTACTTCGTGCTGCTCGGCAGGACCGGTGTGCAACTCATCGCGCACGGCGGCGTCGTGGCGGTGGGGCTCGGCATCGGTGTGTTGATCCTGCCGTTCCTCGGTGCGTGGCTGATCTGGTCGACGCTGCGTGCGGGTATCGAACATCAGAAACTGGCGCGGATCATGGCGCAGGAGGGGCGTGAACTCAACGTCTCCGACCTGCCGCGTCGAGCGTCGGGTCGCATCGAACGCGAGGCCGCGGACGAACTCTTCGCACAGGTCAAGCAGGAGTGGGAAGCGAACCCCTCCGATTGGCACAACACGTATCGGATCGCGCGCGCCTACGACTACGCGGGAGATCGCTCCCGAGCCAGAGAGATGATGAAGCGTGCTGTGGCCCAGTTCCATGGACGTGACGAGCGGCCCAGCACATGAGTGACGCTGTCCGTGCGCTGCTGGATGCGGAGCAGCTCTGGGTTGACGCGCTCGCGCAGGTCGGTCCGGCTGCGCTCGATCGCCGCAGTGGCGCCGATGGCTGGACCAACCGCGACCTCATCAATCACGTCACCGGCGGTGGCCATCGATACGCGATGCTGCTCGCGGGTGCGAGTGCCGGCGATGTCGAGACGACCAGGGACTCCGACTACATCGTCGACGATCCGGTTGGTGAGTTCTGGTGCTACGAAACCATGCTGCGCGAGTCCGCAGCGGCCGCTGACCTCAGCGCTGCCGTGGATCATCGGGCCGGGCAGCGCTCGGGTGACGACCTGCTGATCATGCGCGCCATGGATCTCGCGCTGCACACCCACGACCTCTGCGTCGGTATCGGAATCAGGTGGGAGCCGTCGGACGATCTCGTCGAGTACCTTCTCAGCGACGCGTCGCCTCTCATTGAAGAACTCAGGGGCTTGGGCCTTTTCGGCGCTGCTCTCGAGTGCGCCGACACCGACTCGGCGAGCGCGGCCGATCGGCTCCTGGCGTTTTCCGGACGGGCACGATGACCTCGGGGAGCAGATCATGAGTCGCCTGCTGATCATCCATCACACGCCGTCGCCGCATTGCCAGGCGATGTTCGAGGCGGTGGTGTCCGGCGCGACCGACCCCGAGATCGAGGGGGTCGACGTCGTGCGCCGGGCCGCGCTGTCGGTATCGACGAGCGACTTCCTCGACGCCGACGGCTACGTCCTTGGCAGCCCGGCGAACCTCGGGTCGATCTCGGGCGCACTCAAGCACGCCTTCGACTGCTCCTACTACCAGATCCTCGACTCGACGCGCGGTCGCCCGTTCGGCCTCTACCTTCACGGCAACGAGGGAACGGAAGGCGCGGTGAACGCTGTCGACCGGATCACCGCGGGGCTTGGTTGGGAGAAGGCCGCGGAGTACGTGATCGCGTCGAACAAGCCGGACAAGGCGGTCCTCGAGGCGTGCTGGGAGTTGGGCGCGACCGTGGCCGCGGGTCTCTCGGACTAGGCTCCCCGGGCAGATCGACATCACAGACGCGGCTCGAATTGGCAAACGCGGCCGGTACACCAGCCGCGTCTGCCGACTCGAGCCGCGTGTGGAACGTCGAGTTTCGACAAGCGGCACCACCGCCCAGTTTGTGCCGACTTTGCCGTGATCTACGACGAATCTGCGCAACTGCTGGAAGACTTGCGCAGTCAATCGTCGGTGAGTGCGGAGGGCGTCAATCGTGAGAGGTTCAGGCTCGTCGTGGCAGGCAGTGGCTTCGTGGCAGGCAGTGGCTTCGTGACGGGAGTACCGGCGTGATCGCCACCGCCGTTGGAGATGTGTTGCCGATCGCGGTGACGGTCGCGATCAGTCCGGTCGCGATCATCTCGGGTGTCGTGCTCCTGTTGTCCGAACACGGCCGCGCCAAAGCGGTTCTCTTTGCTGTGGGGTGGATCATCAGTCTGCTCGTCGTGACGGGCATCGCGGTCGCGGTGACGGACGTGGCAGAAGAGGATTCACCCGCCGCCACGGATGACGGAGTCAAGATCTTCACCCTGATTCTCGGGGTGATCTTCCTTGGACTCGCAGTGGTTGCCTGGCGAAAGCGACCCGCACCAGGTGAGCCGGCGAGCGAAGCGAAACTGCTGGCCAGGGTGACGGCGATGTCGGGGCTGTCGGTGTTGGGGCTCGGACTCATCGAGGCGGTGGCAATCGTGAAGAACGTGCCACTCAGTTTCGGCGCGGGGGCGCGCATAGCCGAGGACACCGGGAACCGGTCAGAGGCGTGGATAGTGCTGGTGATCTTTGTCCTCATCGCCAGTCTCGGCATCCTGCTTCCGCTGCTCATTGCGATAGTGGGAGGTCACCGGCTCGATCCGGCGCTGAACAACTTCAGGGAGTGGCTCGAGGCAAACATCTCGCCGATCACCATCATTACGTGTCTCGTCGTCGGCGTGTACTTCATCGGCAAAGGTCTCGCAGTGTTCTCATGAGGGCGGTTCTCACGAGGGCTGGTCATTCCGCGGACTGGTCATTCCGTGGGTTGCGCTTCGTCGACGGTGTCGGTCAGTTCGGCGATGATCTGCGCCTGCCGGACCAGGAACAAACGTTCGTCGAGCTTCTTGCGACGCATCCAGGTGGTGACCTCGGTATTGCACTTGCTGGCGTTGCACGAGCGGCAGCACGGCACCACGTTGCTCAGGGTGTAGCGACCACCACGGGAGATCGCCAACATGCAATCGCGTTGTAGCGCAACACCATCGGCGTGGCAGTACGCGCATCCGCCCCACGCCTCCTGAAGTGCTTCCCACTGGAGTGGAGTCAGGTCGTGTGACTTCGACGCGACTCGTGACCTGCGACGTCGTGCGTAGCGGTTGGCGCGGGTACGCGGGCGGGGAGGCACGCGTCGAGCCTAGTCTGTTGTCACCACACATCACACGAGCCACACGCAACCCACAAGGGGTGTCGCAGGGGCAGGGGGCAGGTGCGGCGGCCCTAGACTGGCAGTCGTGAGTACGGCCATCCGCGACCTCAGCTCGACAGAGACGATTCCGACGCCATATGAAGACCTGCTGCGTCTGGTGATGGACACCGGCACGCCCAAGGCCGATCGCACCGGGACCGGAACGCGCAGTCTGTTCGGGCATCAGCTCCGCTACGACCTCGCTCAGGGTTTCCCACTGATCACCACCAAGAAGGTGCATCTGAAGTCGATCATCTACGAATTGCTGTGGTTTCTGCGCGGCGACTCGAACGTGCGATGGCTTCAGGACAGGGGCGTGACGATCTGGGACGAGTGGGCCGACGAGAACGGCGAACTCGGCCCTGTCTACGGCGTCCAATGGAGAAGCTGGCCGACGCCGTCGGGCGAGCACATCGACCAGATTTCCGCGGCGCTCGAGATGCTCAAGACCAATCCCGACTCGCGACGCAACATCGTGTCCGCGTGGAACGTGGGGGAGATCCCTCAGATGGCGCTACCGCCGTGTCACGCGTTCTTCCAGTTCTATGTGGCCGACGGCAAGCTGTCGTGTCAGCTCTATCAGCGCAGTGCTGATCTGTTCCTCGGAGTGCCGTTCAACATCGCGTCGTACGCGTTGCTCACGCACATGATGGCGCAGCAAGCTGGTCTCGACGTCGGGGAGTTCGTCTGGACCGGCGGCGACTGCCACATCTACGACAACCACGTCGACCAGGTCAACCGGCAACTCTCGCGTGAGCCGTATCCGTATCCGACGCTTCGGCTGACTCCGCGCGAGTCGATCTTCGACTACGAGTTCGACGACGTCGAGATCGTCGACTATCAGTCACACCCAGGCATCAAGGCGCCGGTCGCGGTCTGATTCGAGAAGTCTCCGTTCGTGTCCTCCGAACGGAGGGTTTCTTGCGGCCTGATTTTCAGTACCGATGGTATCGAAGTGTGATGTGTGTTACATCATGACGTGCCGAGCGGAGATCTGATGGGCCTAACCGCACTCTGCCGGTCTCGTTGATCGGGCGCACCGTGCGACCAACGGGCTGACTATCGAAGTCGGGTCGGGAGCGGTAGGCCCGATCGGTTGGTAACTACATATGGGATCGATTCTGCGTGTCTGCGCCGCGACGGCGTCGGCGATCGGTGGCGTCATCGGAGCTGTCTGGGCGGCTGCCGCCATGACGGTGGCGAACGCGGCGACCGTCACGGCACTCATCATGGGTGGTACCTGGAATCCGTTGGTGGACTTCGGTCCTCAAGCGCAAACCGACGAGTTCGTCGACACCTATCTCAATCTCATCGCGTCGAACTACCTCGCGCAGGCCAGTGGTGTGAACGCGGCCGACCTCAACAAGGTCGCCGTGTACACGCCGGAGGAGTTCGCGCCGTTCACCGCGGGCGACCTGAGTTCGATCGTTCGGTCGCGCTCGGAGTGGCGAATCTGAGCGCCTGCATATCGGGTGCCACTGCGTGTCCGCGCAATCTCTCGTTCGGCACGCCCGCAGCGGGCGATCAGCTCGTCGTGTTCGGATACTCGCAGAGCACCAGGATCGCGGCGATCACCAAGCGATCGCTGATCGACTACTACTCGAGCGTCGGCTGGGCGTCGGCCCCCGACGTCTCTTTCGTTCTGGCCGCAGACGTGAACAGGCCCAACGGGGGAATCCTCGCGAGGTTCGCTGGATTGTCGATTCCGTTCCTCGGCATCAGCATGGACGGCGCGGCGCCGACAAACAGTTGCGTCGACGGCCAATGCTATTTCCGCACAACCGATATCAGCTTCCAGTACGACGGCTTCTCGGACTTCCCGTCACACCCTCTCAACGTGATCGCCGACCTGAACGCGGTTCTCGGCATCGCCTATCAGCACGGCCTCTATCCATTTGAATCACCGTTGGGCGCACCGGGAACCGTCGATCAGGGCGAGTACGGCGACACGCACTACTACATGATTCCGGCAGAGGTCCTGCCGATCCTCGTTCCACTGGTGGGCGTGCTACCCGCGACGTGGATCACCGCACTGGACATGCCACTGCGGACCATCATCGAGATGGGTTACAACCGAGAGCTCAGCCCCGGGGAACCGCTTGCGGCGCAGTGGTTCCGGTTCTCGCCGGTGCGTGACGCCATCACCGTCGCGATCGCGCTTGCGACAGGGATCGACGACGCCGTCGCGCAGAAGACCGGAGATCCGTCCAACCGGCCGCTCGGCACAACGGCAATCAGCGGACCGTTCGGGGTGCCGGAGTTCAGCTTCCGTGACTGGTTCGACGCCGCCCAGCCCGGCAGTTCAGCGGGTTCCTCGCGCGGTTTGAGCGTCGAGTTGTCGGCGACTTCTGCCGCCGCTGACACACCGACGGCTCCCGCCGTGGCCGGGGCGCGATCCGCGGTGGTGAACGATCCGATCTCGACGCCGTCCGGTCAGCGCGGAACAGATGCGATGGCGCCGCAGGGCGTCGAATCCGGCGGGGCGTCGGCGAAGGCGACACCACCGACTGATCAGTCGGATTCGGACCCATCCGCAGCCTCGACGACGCCCCCGCAGGTGACGAAGCCCAATGCCCAACCGCAGGTGCACCCGGAGGGCGAAGCGAAACGCCCCGCGACGGTAGGTGACCCGGCAGGCGGTGGCAGTCGACCGGGCGACGACGCGCCGGGTGCCGCCGCCACGGGAACGACACAGTCTGGTGGTGTCACGGATGCCGGGAACAGTGCAGGACAGGATGATTCGACGAAGGGTGACCGGGACGGGTCCGCGCTGGGAGAGCCTGTCGGACCCCGGCGGTAGTCTCTGTCCATGGCCACTGGCATCACACTCATCTGGGCGCAGGATCGTGTCGGCGCCATCGGGCGTCAGAACACGATCCCGTGGCGCGTCCCCGAGGACATGCGCCGGTTCCGCGAACTGACAGGCACCGACCCGGTCGTGATGGGACGAAAGACGTGGGAGTCGCTGCCCGAGCGATTCCGCCCGCTGCCGGAACGTCGCAACGTCGTGGTCACCCGGAACATTGAGTACGTCGCGCCAGGGGCAGAGATCGCGGGCTCGCTGCGCGAAGCGCTGGATCGGATCGTCGGCGCCGTCACGGTGATGGGTGGCGGCGCGATCTACGAGGCCGCGATGGAACACGCCACGCGCTTGCACGTCACCGAGATCGATCTGCTTGTCGAGGGAGCCGACGCGTTTGCGCCCGAGATCGACCCGCACGGATGGGAGGTCGCGGAGGCCACGTCGTGGGAGACGTCGTCTGGCGGGCTTCGCTATCGCTTCGTCGACTACTCGCGTCACCGCACGGCGTCGGATGTGCGTCGAGGAGCTTGATCATCTCCGCGATGGCACCTCCCGAGCTCTCGGCCGCGCAGGCGGCCCGAATCGCCCTCACCGCACAGGGATTCGGTCCTCGACCTTCCGCGGGAACCGTCACGCGCAGACAGGTCTCGCGGATCGTCGAACGCACGCGACTGATCCAGATGGATTCGGTGAACATCGCGGTGCGAGCGCACTATCTGCCGTTGTTCTCGCGGCTCGGCTCCTACGACCGAACCCTGCTCGACCGCGCCGCGTGGCATCCCGGGCGGGCCACTCGGATGCTCGTCGAATATTGGGCGCACGAGGCCGCACTGATCCCGGTCGACGACTGGCCGTTGTTCGGCTGGCGGATGGAGGAGTATCGGGACGGACGGTATCTCCACACGCGAGAACTCATGCGCGACAACCGGGTTCTCGCGGCGGACATTCGGGCGCTCATCGGCGAGATCGGGCCGTCGACGCCGCGTCTGATCGAGAGTCATCTCGGGATCGAGCGCGAACCCAGCGCACCCGGCGGCTGGTGGAACCGCGGCGATGTGAAGCATCTGTGTGAGGCGATGTTCGCCTCCGGTGAGTTGTCGGCTGTGCGAGACGCGAACTTCGGACGCCACTACGACCTCACCGAGCGCGTCGTCGGCGAGGTCGCGCAGCGTCGCATCGACAGGGTCGATGCGCACAGGCAGTTGGTGACGAATGCTGCTGCGGCGCTTGGCGTCGCGACAGTCGCCGACCTCGCCGACTACTACCGGCTCAAGCCTGCCGAGGTTCGCGATGTCGTCGCTGAGTTGGTGGAAGACGCAGCGCTGCAACAGGTGTCGGTGCGTGGCTGGAAAGACGCCGCGTTTATGCACGCCGACACCGTGATTCCGCGTCGCATCGCCGCTGCGGACGGGCGGTCGACGCTGCTCTCGCCCTTTGATCCGCTGGTCTTCTTTCGTCCGCGCGCCGAACGGCTCTTCGGTTTCCGGTATCGCATCGAGATCTACGTCCCCGAGCACAAGCGCGTACACGGCTACTACGTGCATCCCTATCTACTCGGCGACGAGATCGTCGCCCGCGTCGATCTCAAGGCCGACCGCGCCGCGGGTGTGCTTCGGGTGCCTGCGGCTCACCTCGAGGAGGGGCGTGACGCAGGCATGGTCGCCGAGCGTCTCGCGACCGACCTCGCGACGACCGCGCAGTGGCTCGGACTCGACGGCGTCGAGGTCGGTTCCCGTGGCGATCTGGCTGCCACGTTGGCTCATGCCACCGTCGGGGCTTCGGCATGACATGCTGTTTCCGGCTTTGAGTCAATCCAGCAGGCATTCACCACATCGAAGAGTTCACGAGAGGTACCGATGACGGTCACGCACGACGGGCGCACCTACCAACTGGTCATGTTCGACCTCGACGACACCCTGGCACCGTCGAAGAGCCCCATGGACGACTCCATGGTCGAGGTCTTCGGCCGACTACTCGACCGCAGCATAGCGTGCATCATCTCGGGCGGTAATTTCGATCAGTTCCAGGTGCAGGTGCTCGACCGACTCGGCGACGACGTGAATCGTGCGAACCTGCATCTGATGCCCACGAACGGCACGCAGTACGTGCGGTGGGACGGCTCCGAATGGAAGACCGTGTACGCCGAGTACCTCACCGACGACGAGAAGCAGCGCACCCTGACGACGCTCGAGACCGGCGCGAAAGAACTCGGCCTGTGGGAAACCGAGACGTGGGGGCCGGTACTGGAGGATCGGGGCAGCCAGATCACGTTCAGCGCGTTGGGGCAGGCTGCTCCCGTCGACGCGAAGAAGGCATGGGATCCCGACGGCCGTAAGAAGGAGTCGCTGCGCGCGTACGCGGCCGAACGTCTTCCCGACCTCGAGGTCCGCAGCGGCGGATCGACGTCTGTGGACGTGACCCGCAAGGGCATCGACAAGTCCTACGGTGCGCGCCGACTGATGGAGATCCTCGACCTCACCGTCGACGACATCCTCTTCTACGGTGACCGGCTCGACGAGGGCGGCAACGACCGGCCGGTGATGGAGCTGGGCATCACGTCGATCAGCGTGACCGACTGGCATGACACGCTCGCCAAGCTCACCGCGCTCCTCGACGAGTGAGCAGAGTCGGCGTGCTCACCGTTCGGTGACGTGTGGCCGATGCTCGGCGAACCCGACGATCTCCTCGATCTGCGTGGCCAGCGACACGAGTAGCAACTCGCTGTTCGCCGGTCCGACAAGCTGAGCGCTCTGCGGCAGGCCCGACCGATCCACTCCGATGGGTACGGCCGCCGCAGGGTTGCCCAGTACGTTCCAGGCTGCCGTGTACGACGCGGTCTCCCCGGCTGCGCGCAGAAGGCCCACGAAACCGCGTCGGTCGAGCTGTCCGGCCTTGACGGCCGTGGTGAGGGTGGTCGGCGTCAGCAGGACGTCGTAGTCGTCGAAGATCTGTGCAAGGAGCGTCTCGGCGATCCGCTCCGCACGTCGTTCTGCCCACCCGGCGCCCGCGTGGAGGACACGTCCGACGCGGGCGATGCGTCGAGTGTTGCGCTCGAGCCTGTCCGGATGTTCCACGCGCGCAGCCTCTTCGGAGACGCCCGACGCGGTTTGCACCAAGAAGACCCCCGACAGCAGTGGGTAGTCGGGATCGGATTCGACGACGTCGTGGCCGGCCTCGCGCAGGCGGTCGGCCAGCGCGCGTATCGCGGCGGCCGACTCATCGTCGACCATGCCCGCCCGCATCGGATTGCGAAACGACAGTCGGATTCGCAGGCGGCCGGGCGGCGTGGCCGCGGCGTCGACGAAGGAGCCGGGGAGCGCGGCGGCATGAAACCTGTCGGTCGACGTCGCGCCGGAGATCACGTCGTAGATGAGTGCGCTGTCGGCGACGGTGCGGGTCAACGGACCCAGGGTGCCCAGGGCTCGCCACAGGTCGGGGTTGGGTGCCGTACTGACCCGCCCTCGCTGCGGTTTGAGTCCGAACAGACCGCACCAGCTCGAAGGGAGACGGATCGACCCACCGCCGTCGCCGCCGATCCCTGCGGCCACCATCCCCGACGCGACCGCTGCCGCGGTGCCTCCGCTCGAGCCGGCGGGGGATCGGTCGAGGTCCCACGGGTTCCGTGTCCAGCCGTGCGCCGCCGTTTCGGTGAAGGGCCAGATGCCGAATTCGGGCATCCGTGTCTTGCCGATGATCACAGCGCCCGCATCGCGCAGACGCGTGACCACCTCCGAATCGGCCCGTGCCGGCGTCGTCACCGACGCCCCACCAAATGCCGTGGGCACACCGCGCACGTCGTTCTCGTCCTTGATCGCGATCGGTACCCCGTGCAGCGGGCCGGCAGGGGCGCCGTCGCGTAGTGCGGCGTCGAGTCGATCGGCTTCGGCTCGCGCCTCGTCGTGCAGGACGGTGGAGAACGCGTTGAGCGTGGGGTCGAGGCGAGCGATCTCGGCCAAGCTGTGCTCGACGAGTTCGCGAGAGGTGACCTGGCCGTCGACGACCCAGGAGCGCTGGCTGTGAACAGAACTGAAGTGCAGATCGGGCATGCCACCCATCGTCCCCCGTCGGGCACCGGGGCGGGTGCTGAAACTCCGCAGGTGTTGCCGAGAGCTCCCTCGGACGACGGGGTGCTCGGGTCGTGAAGGTCGCGCTGATGGACAATCATGGATGCCCACTAGGTGAGAGGAGGCGGCATGTCGGACATGGTCCCGTTGAAGGTGCAGATGGTCGCCGCGACCACGTTCAACCCGCCCGAGGACGTCCCGTGGAGCACCGACGCCGACGGCGGCGAGGCGCTCGTCGAGTTCGCGGGCCGCGCTTGCTATCAGAGCTGGGACAAGCCCAATCCCCGAACCGCGACGAACGCCGGTTACCTGCGGCACATCCTCGAGGTCGGTCACCTGTCGCTACTCGAGCACGCGAACGTGACCTTCTACATCACCGGGATCTCGCGGTCGTGCACGCACGAACTGATTCGGCATCGTCACTTCTCGTACTCGCAGCTCTCGCAGCGGTTCGTCCCCGAACACGACTCGAACGTGGTCGCACCACCGGCAATCGAGGGCGACGCGCACCTCGAGGCGTTGTTCGCCGAAGCCACCGACGCGAGTCGCAAGGCGTACGGCGAACTACTCGACGCCCTGGAGGCGAAATTCGCTGACGTGCCCAACGCGATCCTGCGCCGCAAGCAGGCACGGCAAGCCGCGCGGTCGGTGCTGCCCAACGCGACCGAAACCAAGATCGTCGTCACCGGCAACTACCGCGCGTGGCGACACTTCGTCGGCATGCGCGCCACCGAACACGCCGACGTCGAGATCCGCCAGCTCGCCGTCGAATGCCTGCGTCAACTCATGGATGTCGCGCCGACCGTGTTCGGCGACTTCGAGATCGGCACGCTCGCCGACGGCACCGAGGTCGCCACATCGCCGTTCGTGCTCGAAGGCTGAGCAGCGGGACCCGCGTGGAGTTGTGCGGGGCTTAATCGGCGTGGCCCGCTCGCTCACGCTCCCGGCGCCACGGCGCTGATGTGGCCCGCTCGCTCCCGCTCCCGGCGCCACGGTAGCCTTGACCACCATGAACGCAGGAGCGCAGCAGCTGCACACGCACCCCTTCGGGACCAACGTGGTGGCAATGGTGACCCCCTTCCGCGCCGACGGCTCGCTCGATCTCGACAAGGCCGCTGAACTGGCAGATCACTTGGTGTCCAAGGGATGCGACGGACTCGTCGTCTCCGGGACGACCGGCGAGTCTCCGACAACCACGCCGCAGGAGAAGCTCGACCTGCTGCGCGTCGTACTCTCGGCAGTCGGCGACCGCGCCCGCATCACGCAGGGCGCGGGAAGCTACGACACCGCGGAGAGCATCCGATTCGCGCAGGCCTCCGAGCAGGCCGGTGCGCACGCGCTTCTCGTCGTCACCCCCTACTACTCCAAGCCGCCGCAGGCAGGGTTGCTGGCACACTTCCGGGCCGTCGCCGATTCGACGTCGCTTCCGGTCCTGCTCTACGACATTCCGCCGCGCTCTGTGGTCCCGATCGCCAACGAGACACTCATCGCGCTCGCCGAGCACCCGCGCATCAAGGGCGTCAAGGACGCCAAGGGAGATCTGCACTCGGCGGCAGGCATCATCGCCACGACCGGCCTCGAGTACCTCTCCGGCGAGGACGCACTGAACCTGCCGTGGCTCTCGGTGGGGGCGACCGGATTTGTCAGCGTGATCGGACACCTCGTGCCTGATCGCCTGCGAGACATGCAGATCGCCGTCGAGAAGGGCGATCTCGTCGCAGCACGCGCGATCAACACGTCGATCCTGCCGCTGGTCAATGCGATGGGTCGCCTCGGTGGGGTGACCATGGTCAAGGCGTCGCTGCGTGTTCTGGGCTTCGACGTCGGAGATCCGCGTTTGCCGCAGGTGCCCGCGACGGGCCCGCAGATCGAAGCGCTGATCACCGACCTGCGTGCGGCGGGGGTGCTCGCCTGATGGCAACCCAACGTCGACGCAGCGCCTCACGCCAAGCGGGACCTCCCACGCCTGCCGCCGAACGTCCGGTGCAGGCACCCGAGCAGAAGCAGGCACCAGCCCAGGAAGTTCCTGCCAAGCAAGCGCCTGCCCAGCAAACTCCCGCGCAGGAAGCTCCTGCCCAGCAAGCCGCCCGGCGTGAGACCCGCGGGCAGGATGCGCCCGCGCAGAAGCAAGCCCCGGCGCAGCAGGGTTCCAAGCCGTCCGGCGAACAGAACCAGGGGCGCGGTCGGCGTCGCGGCAGGCACGAGCGTCGTGACGATGCACAAGCCTCGGGTGGCGGCAAGCAGTCGGGGGCTCAAGGACAGGCCGGTCGTCGTGAGTCGATCCCCGTAGACCCGGCGGTCGACCGGCTCGGTACCCCGCGCAAGCTGCCACGTGGCGGACTCCGTGTGGTCGCGCTGGGCGGGATCGGCGAAATCGGCCGCAACATGACTGTTTTCGAGTACAACGGGCGGCTGCTGATCGTCGACGCGGGAGTCCTGTTCCCCGAGGACGCGCAGCCCGGCGTCGACCTCATCCTCCCCGATTTTCGCTATATCGAGGATCGCATCGACGACGTCGAGGCGGTCGTCCTCACCCACGGGCATGAGGATCACATCGGCGCAGTACCGTTCCTGCTGCGTTTGCGGAGCGATATCCCGGTCGTCGGCGCGAAATTCACTCTCGCGCTCGTCGACGCGAAGTGCAAGGAACATCGCCTGCGGCCCAAGCTCGTCGAGGTGCGTGAGGGTGATCGGCTCGATTACGGGCCGTTCGACCTCGAGTTCTTCGCGGTCAACCACTCGATCCCGGATGCGCTCGCGGTGGCGATTCGCACGCCCGCGGGTCTGGTGTTGCACACCGGCGACATCAAGCTCGACCAGCTCCCACTCGACAACCGCCTCACCGACCTCGCAGGCTTCAGTCGTCTCGGCGACGAGGGCGTCGACCTCTTCCTGGTCGACTCCACGAACGCCGAGGTCCCCGGGTTCGTGACGCCGGAACGCGAGATCGGCTCGGTTCTCGACCAGGTCATCGGCAAGGCCAAGCAGCGCGTGATCGTCGCATCGTTCGCCAGCCACGTGCACCGCATCCAACAGATCATCGACGTCGCGCACGCCCACAACAGGCGCGTGACCTTCGTCGGGCGGTCCATGGTGCGCAACATGCAGATCGCCCAGGATCTGGGATACCTGCACGTGCCCGACGGCGTCGTCGTCGACATGGATACCGCCGCGACGCTCCCGGATCACCGGCTGGTGCTGATCTCCACCGGTTCGCAGGGCGAGCCGCTCTCGGCGTTGTCGCGGATGGCTCGTGGCGAACATCGTCAGATCAACATCCGCGCCGACGACCTCGTCGTGCTGGCATCGTCGTTGATCCCGGGCAACGAGAACTCGGTGTTCGCCGTCGTCAACGGGCTCGCCAAGCGAGGCGCGACCGTGATCACGCAGCAGAACGCCAAGGTCCACGTCTCCGGACATGCCTCGGCCGGCGAGCTGCTCTACCTCTACAACGCCGTGCGGCCCACCAACGCCATGCCGGTGCACGGGGAATGGCGTCATCTACGCGCCAACGCGGCTCTCGCGGTGGCGACAGGTGTGCACCCCGATCGCGTGATGCTCGCCGAGGACGGCGTCGTCGTCGACCTCGTCGACGGTAAGGCGCAGATCGTGGGACGGGTGCCCGTCGGCCACGTCTACGTCGACGGCCTGTCGGTTGGCGACGTGGGGGAGTCGACGCTGTCCGAACGTCTCGTCCTCGGGGAGGGCGGGTTCATCGCGATCACGGTCGCGATCGACGCCACCACCGGTCGTGCTGTCAGTCCGCCCGAGGTCGCCGGACGCGGCTTCTCCGACGATCCGGAAGCGCTCAAAGAGGCTGCGAACCTGGTCGACCAGGCGCTCGATTCGCTTGCGGCAGAAGGGGTTACCGACGCGCATCGGATCGCCCAGACGATTCGACGGGTGGTCGGACGATGGGTTGCCGACACGTATCGTCGACGCCCGATGATCGTGCCGACGGTGCTCGCGGTCGGTTCGTAACGGGCTGTGGTTGGTCTCACGTCTCGACGTGAGGCGCCAGTCGATATGCTCACTGCGGCCCGCGGTTTCGCGGGTGGGCGACGGGGCGCGGTGTCTCGTTGTGCGGTGACATGACGCCCCGAAAGGCCAGCCCCGAAGTGACTTCGAATACGTGTAGCGATGCCCGGTCTCGTGCCACAGCCGCAGCCAGAAAAATCACGATCGCCGCGACCGTGCTGAGCACCACGCTGATCCCACTCGGGGTTGCGACAGCAGCGCAGGCGCACGCCGCTCCCGCCGCGATCACCGCGCACGCCGCTCCCGCGCCGCTGGCCATCTCGGTGCCCGGTGTCCAGAACGCCCGCACCTTTGCCAATTACACGACGATCAGCGGAATGCGCATCTCCGACAAGGTGATTCGCAGCGCCAATCTTGCTTCCCTCACTCCCGCAGGCGTCGGTGTGCTCGAGCGACACCAACTGCGCTCGATCATCGATCTGCGCACTCAGCTCGAGTCCACTGTGCAGCCCGACAAAGCGGTTCCCGGTGCCACGCGCCACAATTTCGACGTCCTCGGTGCGGTCCCGGTGTCGTACCTCGTCGATCTGCCGAGCGCCTACCGCGCCTTCGTGACCGATTCGCACGCGCGCGAGGCATTCCGCGCGTCGCTGCTCGACATCAAGAACACCGTCGGCGCAGGCGGATCGGTGCTGTTCCATTGCAGCGCGGGCAAGGATCGTACGGGGTGGCTCGCGGCGGTCCTGCTCACCGTTCTCGGTGTCGATCGGCAGGTCGTCGACGCCGACTTCCTCGCCAGCAACACATTCCGCCACGCATCGCCCAACGATCCGCTCAACGGCGTGAACATCGGCCTGCTGAACACCGCGTTTGCTGCCGCAGACAAGACCTACGGCAGCTTCGAGAACTACGTCCACAAGGGACTGCGGCTTTCCGATTCGGATATCGCGGGACTGAAGAAGGCATTGCTGCTGCCATCGATCTGAATCGCGACGCCGTCCGGCCTGGCTAGGGTGGAGTGGTGACACTTGCACAGTCGGAACGGGCGGCGTTGGCCGCGACGCTGCGGACCGTCGGACCAGACGCGCCCACGCTGTGTGGCGACTGGGATACCCGCGACCTCGCGGCACACCTGGTGATCCGCGAGCGTCGGCCCGACGCAGCGCTCGGAATCGTCGTCAGTCCGTTGGCCGGGCACACCGAGAAGGTCCAGGCGCACACCGCTGCCCAGCCGTGGCCCGACCTCGTCGAGGAGGTCGCCGACGGTCCGCCGTGGTATTCGATGTTCCGCCTTGTCGACAGGTGGGCCAATCTCGCTGAGATGTTCATCCACCACGAGGACGTGTTGCGCGGTGGCGCTGATCCGGACGGACCGTGGACTCCCCGCGAGCTGAGTGCTGACATGACGCAGGCACTGCGTACCCCGCTGAAGGGTATGGGGAAGCTCACGCTGCGGTCGATGCCTGCCCAGGTCACGCTCGCGACACCGGACGGCGAGAACCTGCTGGTCGTGGGGTCAGGTGAACCGGTTATGGCCACCGGGACCGTCGGCGAATTACTTTTGTTCGCCTACGGCCGTGCGCCCGTCGCGATCACCTGGTCTGGCGACCCCGACGCGATCGCGGCGGTCTTGGCAACCACCCGCTCCGTATGAACTTCCCAGTATGAATTTCCCAGTGTGAATCTCCCCGTCTGAATCCCGCTGATTCTTCCGTTGAGCTGCGCGTTCGTACGTCGGCGTCGTAGCGCGTGATCCGGGCAACGGTTACGAATTCGACACACAGTCGTGTTGCCTGTGTTGTGCATGTGACTCAGGTGATGGGTGACCACTAGTCTGTCCGTATGGCTTCGAAGGCAGGCACGAGTTCGGCCGCGGCCGCGTCACGCGCAAGCGGTGGACAGCGCGCAGCGGCGGGACGGGGTGCAACGGGGGGACGGACAGGCCGTCAGCAGAGCACGGGCGGGCGGCGACAGACTGCGTCGTCGGGAAGTAGGTCGTCGGGAAGTCGCTCGTCAGGATCGCGCGCCAGCACCACCGGGCGTACACGCACAGCGTCGTCGACGTCGGCGCGCAAGCAGGGTTCGGGACGCAAGCAGACTTCGGGCAGTCAACAGCAGGTCCGCAAGCAGCAGTCCGCCGACATCAGTCGACGCTCCGCAGGCCCTGTGGTCGGTAGGGGAGTCGGCCGTGGTCTCGGCGGTGCGTGGTCGCTGCTCGCGAGGGGGGTCGGTTCGGTCGCACGGGCGGGCACCGGGCACTCCACGGCAGCGCCGGTTGTCGACGGGGATTTCGCAGACGGGGATTTCACAGACGGGGACTTCAGGGATGGGGACTTCAGAGACGGGGATGTCACCGACGACGGCTATCTGACCTCCGATGACGTCTCCGGTTTCGAGGGCCGTCGCGACCGGCACCCATCCGGTGCGCAGGGACATTCGCATCGGCGCGACGGGACGGGGCTGGCGTTGCTCGCCCTGGCACTGCTCGTCTCTGTCGGAGTGTGGCTCGGGGCGGCCGGTCCGGTCGGCGCGTTCATCGATGCTCTGGTGCGGGCCGTCGTCGGTACCGCTGCACTGTTGGTACCGGTCGCCCTCGTCGCAGGCGCGATCGTGCTGATGCGGCGGGGTCCAAACCCCGAGAAGCGCGCGCGGTACATCGGCGGCACATTGCTCATCGTGTTGCCGCTGCTGGGTCTGATGCACCTGGTGGCCGGGGCGCCCGAGGACCTTCCCGGCCGGTCACATGCGGGCGGATTCGTCGGATACGTGGTCGGAACGCCGCTCACCGCGGGTGTCACGGCGTGGGTGTCGGTGCCGATCCTGGTGCTGTGCATCGCTTTCGGTGTCCTGATTCTCTCCGGCCGCACGATCCGCGAGGTCGTCGACGCTGCCGCGGGCTGGCTCGGACTGGGCGGCGGGCGCATCGACGACGATCTCCCGTGGGACGACGACGCAGAGTACGGCGACGCCGAGTACGAGGACGATGCGGCCTATGACGATGACGCCGTCGATGCTGACGACGACTTCGCCACCGGCGGATGGTCTCGTTCGGCATCGGGTCTCCGGTCCGACGACCCGTACGAGAACTACCCGCCCGACGACGATTCGACGGTGCGTCCGCGGCGGCGCACTGCGCGCTCGGATCGGCGTAGCGCACCCATCGCGGTGCCGACACCGACCGTCGACGTGGCAGACGTCCCGACCGACAACTTCGACGACATGCTGACCGAACCCGTCGTCGACGAGGTCACCGAGCAGATCGCGCGGCCGGCTACCGGGACGACCCGCAAGCGCGCAGGCGAGGTTGCCAAGTCGCGCAGTCGCGAGACGTCTGCGCCCACACGGCCCGCAGCATCGGAGCCTGCCGTCGACACCGCCGTCGACTCGGATGCCCTTGTGCTCGCCGATGTCGAAGGCGACTACCGCCTGCCGCCGGCCACGTTGCTCGTCGACGGTGACCCGCCCAAGCGCGGTAGCCAGACCAACGACGACATGATCGATCGCATCACCGGGGTGCTCGAGCAGTTCAAGATCGACGCGGCGGTCACCGGGTACACCCGCGGACCGACCGTCACGCGATACGAGGTGGAGCTCGGTCCCGGTGTGAAGGTTGAGAAGATCACCGCGCTGCAGCGCAACATCGCCTACGCGGTGGCCACCGACAACGTTCGGTTGCTCGCACCTATCCCGGGTAAATCCGCGGTCGGTATCGAGGTGCCCAACTCCGATCGGGAGATGGTGCGCCTGGCAGACGTCCTCAAGGCGCCGTCGACCCGCAAGGACTCGCATCCGCTGGTGATCGGCCTGGGTAAGGACATCGAGGGCGATTTCGTGAGCGCCAACCTCGCGAAGATGCCGCATCTGCTGGTCGCTGGTTCGACGGGTTCGGGTAAGTCGAGCTTCGTGAACTCGATGCTCGTGTCGCTGCTGACGCGCGCGACGCCGGAGCAGGTGCGGATGATCCTCATCGACCCGAAGATGGTGGAACTCACGCCGTACGAGGGCATTCCGCACCTGATCACGCCGATCATCACGCAGCCCAAGAAGGCTGCTGCTGCGCTCGCGTGGCTCGTCGAGGAGATGGAGCAGCGCTATCAGGACATGAAGGCGTCGCGGGTGCGCCACATCGACGACTTCAACAGCAAGGTGGCCTCGGGGGAGATCACGACGCCTCTCGGTTCCGAACGCGTCTACAAGCCGTATCCGTACATCCTTGCCATCGTCGACGAGCTCGCCGACCTGATGATGACCGCCCCACGCGACGTCGAGGATGCGATCGTCCGCATCACACAGAAGGCACGTGCTGCCGGTATCCACCTCGTGTTGGCGACCCAGCGACCCTCCGTCGACGTCGTCACCGGTCTGATCAAGACCAACGTGCCGTCGCGATTGGCGTTCGCGACGTCGTCGTTGACCGACTCCCGCGTCATCCTCGATCAGCCCGGCGCCGAGAAGCTCATCGGCATGGGCGACGGACTGTTCCTTCCGATGGGCGCGAACAAGCCTGTCCGTATGCAGGGAGCGTTCATCACCGACGAGGAGATCGCGGCCGTCGTCGACTATGCACGTGAGCAGGCCGATCCCGAGTACACCGAGGGCGTGACGACAGCCAAGGCCGGCGATAAGAAGGACATCGACGGCGATATCGGCAACGATCTCGACGATCTGCTGCAGGCCATCGAACTCGTCGTGTCGAGCCAGTTCGGCTCGACGTCGATGTTGCAGCGCAAGCTGCGCGTCGGGTTCGCCAAGGCAGGGCGACTGATGGACCTCATGGAGACGCGTGGTGTCGTGGGTCCGAGCGAGGGGTCGAAGGCGCGCGAGGTGCTCGTGAAACCGGACGATCTCGCAGGGGTCATCGCGTCGATCACCGGTGGTGGCGACACGGGGAGCAGCGACGAATGACGCGTTTCGGGCATAGCGGACGAACGGGATATACCTCGGCTTCATTCAACTGTTAAAGTGGTCGGCAGATCGAAGAGGGGAGTATCCCCAACCTCGCAGTCTGTCCGTCAATACGGTCGGGAGGTCGACGATGCAGATCATCGCGCGACACCCCCGGCCCGGACAACTGGTCCGGATTCATCGCTGCACAGTACGAGGCGGCGCCGGGCGGGAGAGACCTCTGGCATCGCAACCGTTTTGTGCTGCGCGCTGGAGGTAGATCTTTCGTGAATGTTTCACCTACCGTCTGGGCGATCACCTGTGTGGTGATCCTCGGCCTCTTCGTCTTCGACTTCTTCGCCCACGTGCGTGTTCCACACGCGCCGTCGCTCCGCGAATCCGGAATGTGGTCGGCAATCTACATCTCGATCGCCGTCGTCTTCGGTTTCTTCGTCTGGTGGCAATGGGGCGGAACCTACGGCGGTGAGTACTTCGCCGGCTACGTCACCGAGAAGGCGCTGTCCGTCGACAACCTCTTCGTGTTCGTGATCATCATGAGCAAGTTCGCGGTGCCACGCGAGTTCCAACAGAAGGTACTGCTTCTCGGCATCGTGATGGCGCTGGTGATGCGTGGCGCGTTCATCGCCGTCGGCGCCGCCGCGATCAACGCCTATAGCTGGGTGTTCTACCTCTTCGGCGCCTTCCTCATCTTCACGGCGATCAAGCTGCTCCGCGAGAGCGACGACCCCGTCGAGCACGAGGAGGAGCGCGAGACGAGGCTCGAGCGTTTCCTCAAGAAGCGTTTGCGCACCAGCGACGAGTACGACGGCGACAAGCTCTTCACCAGGATCAACGGCAAGCGGTGGGCCACGCCGATGCTGCTCGTCCTGATCGTCATCGGTTTCACCGACGTCTTGTTCGCGCTCGACTCGATTCCCGCGATCTACGGCCTCACACAGGAGCCGTACCTCGTGTTCACGGCCAATGCGTTCGCGTTGATGGGCCTTCGCCAGCTCTACTTCCTGCTCGGCGGGCTACTCGACCGGCTGGTGTTCCTGTCCTACGGTCTCTCGTTCATCCTCGGCTTCATCGGCGTGAAGCTGGTGCTGCACGCGCTCCACGAGAACACGCTGCCGTTTATCAACGGCGGCGAGCACGTAGCGGTACCGGAGATCTCGACGGTGCTGTCGTTGTCGGTTATCCTCGCGACACTCGTGATCACCACGGTGGCGAGCCTGCTCTGGTCGAAGCACAAGGGTGCGTCATCGAGTGAACCGGCGGTCCGACACGACGAGTAGCGTCGTCGACCTGCCCGGGTGTGCGGCGGCTCCTACGAGCTACCTGCGAGCTAGTCGGTGAAGGGGCCGTACACCTGGGTCCACTCGACGACCCGTACGCCGTCAATGGCCTGGTGCGCGTTGAACGGATCGTTGGCGATGAACACCTCGGCCTCGTCGAGGTCGGTGCCCCGTACGAGGATCAACGCGCCCGAGCCGTCGGGGTAGGGGCCGGTCATCAGCACGTTGCCTGCTTTGAACTCCTCGGCCAACCACTCGCGGTGCAATGCCCGGTGCTCGTCTCGCACGGCGGCTTTGGCCGGGCCGTAGGTGTAGTGGACTGCGAAGATCGCCACGATGTCGCTCCTGGTGTGTGGTTGGTCAAGGTGTTTGCCCGGGTCAGGGCGTAGGTTCGGTAGAACTCTTGTCGAGATGGGCGAGCATGCGGGTGTTGCCGAGGGTGTTCGGCTTGACGTAGCTGAGGTCGAGGAACTCGGCGACGCCGGTGTCGTACGAGCGGCACATCTCTTCGTACACCTCGCGGGTGACAGGCGTGCCCTGGATCTCGCGGAACCCGTGCCTTCCGAAGAAGGCGGTCTCAAAGGTCAGCACGAACACTCGGGACAGTTGGAGTTCCCGCGCAACCGACATGAGCTGACCCACCAGCAGGTGCCCGATCCCGCGGCCGGCGAAGCGCGTGTCGACCGCGACGGTACGTACCTCGCCCAGATCGGCCCAGAGAACGTGTAGCGCACCGCAACCCACGACGATGTCGTCGAGCTCGGCGACCCAGAACTCCTGGACTGACTCGTACAGCGTGACGAGGTTCTTCTCGAGCAGGATTCTGCCCGCGTAGAGGTCGATGAGCTCCTTGATGCGGGGCACGTCGGACGTGCGGGCGCGTCGAATGAGGGGCACCGTTTCCTGTTCGGCAGTGGGCACGGCATATGAGCCTAGTCGCGACAGATACGCTGGAGGGGTGCGGACTCCCGATCACATCGCCGACCCGGTCGACCCGGTGCCGGTGGTCAACATCGCCAATGCGCTGACGGTGTTCCGCATCGTGCTGGTTCCCGTGTTCATCGCAGTGCTCTTCATCGACGGCGGGCACAACGCGGTGTGGCGGGTCGTCGCCGCCGTCATCTTCGCGGGTGCTGCATTCACCGACAGAGTCGACGGCAGGCTGGCCCGCGAACGCGGACTCGTGACCGACTTCGGGAAGATGGCGGATCCGATCGCCGACAAGGCGCTGATCGGTGCGGCGCTCATCGGTCTGTCGATCCTGGGTGATCTGAGCTGGTGGGTGACCGGCATCATCCTGGTCCGCGAGTTGTGGGTGACGCTCCTGCGCTTCTGGGTGATTCGATACGCGGTGATCCCGGCGAGCCGCGGCGGCAAGCTGAAAACGTTGCTGCAGTCGGTCGGTATCGGGCTCCTGGTGCTCCCGTTGCACGGTCCGTGGCACACGATCGCGATGGTGATCATGTGGGCCGCCGTCGCTGTGACCGTGGTGACGGGCGTCGACTACACCTGGCAGGCGCTACGCGTGCGCGTCCGGGCAGCTCGGTCGGACTCGACGACCGGTTCGCTACGCAAGGCCCCCGGGTCCCGCAAGACTTCTGACTCCCTTCCGCCTTCGCCGCACCGCCATTCCGACACCGTGTGATGGGTACGCGCCACTAGTCGACGTCGCGCGCAGTTGCGACGCGCGGACGAACGGCGTACGGCGACTGTCGGAACTTTGGACTAGTGTCGTGCAGACACACGGGGGACGGTGTGCGAAAGTTCGGGAACGTATCGGCTGTCTCCGGCGTTGAAGCCGAACGGACACAAGAGACAGACACACGACACAGACCACGACACAGACACCGAGAGGAGACTCGATGGCGATGCTCTTGCGCGAAGCGCTAGGCGACAGCTTGCGCCGGGTGCGTACCCAGCAAGGCCGAACGCTGCGCGAAGTATCCACGAATGCACGGGTCAGTCTGGGATATCTGTCCGAGGTGGAACGCGGCCAGAAAGAGGCGTCGAGCGAACTGCTCGCCTCGATCTGTGATGCTCTCGACGTCGAGATCGCCGACCTGCTTCTCGACGTCGGCACGGCCATGCGACCTGAAACAGCCGACGCCGATGCGATGGCATTGGCGGGCGAATCGGGTCTCGGTTCACCGAAGGTCGTCATCCCATCGCCCGACACTCACCGGACCACTGCGCTTGCCGCTGCCTGACAAGTGCCAATCTGTCGGTGGGTAGGCGCTAGATTGGTCTCAGTACATCGACAGACCCCGCTGCATCGACAAGACCGGCCGAGTCGTTGAGACCGCTGAATCGATAAGACCTGTCGGACCGAGGTTCGACGACGCTGAATGGAGTTGACGAAGAGCATGGCGAATCCGTTCGTGAAGCTGTGGCGCTACCTGATGGCAGCAGGCAACGCGAAGATCGACGAGAACGCCGATCCGAAGATCCAGATCCAGCAGGCGATCGAAGACGCGCAGCGTCAGCACCAAGCGCTGTCCCAGCAGGCGGCCGCCGTCATCGGCAATCAGCGTCAGCTCGAGATGAAGCTCAATCGGCAGCTAGAGGAGATCGAGAAGCTGCAGGCGAATACCCGTCAGGCGCTGACTCTTTCTGATCAGGCGACAGCCGCGGGCGACACGCAGAAGGCCCAGGAGTACACGAACGCTGCCGAGGCGTTCGCCGCGCAGCTCGTCACCGCGGAGCAGAGCGTCGAAGATCTGAAGGCTCTTCACGATCAGTCGTTGCAGGCCGCCGAGCAGGCCAAGCACGCTGTCGAACGCAACGCGATGATTCTGCAGCAGAAGCTTGCCGAGCGGTCGAAGCTCCTCAGCCAGCTCGAGCAGGCCAAGATGCAGGAGCAGGTGTCGGCCTCGCTCAACCAGATGAGCGAACTGTCGGTACCCGGAAACACCCCGAACCTCGATCAGGTGCGCGACAAGATCGAACGCCGCTACGCCAACGCACTGGGCTCAGCCGAACTGGCCAAGAACAGCGTTCAGGGTCGCATGCAGGAAGTGCAGCAGGCCAGCGTTCAGATGGCAGGCCACTCTCGCCTCGAGCAGATCAGGGCCAGCATGAACGGCGGAGCACTACCGTCCGGTGGTACGGCGGCGCAGCCGGCTCAGAACGCGGCCCCTGCCCAGCAGCCGACGCAGCCCGCGACCGAGCCCCCCACCAGCAACTGACGGGTACACCGCCCCGCGTCGGGATCGTTGCCGGACCAGACGCCGGGCACGCTTTTCCGGCGTTCGCACTCGCCGAGCGCTGCCGCGACATCGGTTGGCATTCGACCGTATTCACCGGCACGCAGTGGTACGCCGCGGCCGGTAGTCGGGGCATCGACATCGCAGAGCTCCCGGAACTGCGCCCGGACGATGCCGACGATGACCTCGACGCCGGGGAGAAGCTGAGCGGGCGAGCAGCCCGCATGGCAGTCCGTCTCGCGCCGGTGCTGGCGAGTCGACGTATCGACCTGGTGGTCTCGGACGTCATCACCGTTGCCGGATCGTGGGCCGCAGAGCTGACCGGGTTACCGTTCGTCGAACTGTCGCCGCACCCGCTGTACGCGCCGTCGAAGGGGCTGCCGCCGGTCGGGGCAGGTATGGCGCCCGGCCGCGGATTCCGTGGCCGGTTGCGCGATATAGCGATGCGTGCCGCGAGCAATCGGTCCGTCGCTCTCGGCGTGCGTCAGCGCGCCGCAGCGCGCAGCGGCATCGGTCTTGCGGATCGGGTACCGTCGCCTGCCGCCCGACTGATCGCGACCCTTCCCGCCATGGAGGTCTGGCGACCGGATTGGCCGCGCGACACCCATCTCGTCGGTCCGCTGCTCTGGGAGCCGACCGCTCAGATCTTCGAACGGCCCTCGGGAGAAGGGCCGCTGGTCGTAGTCGCGCCGTCGACCGCGGTCACCGGTTGTCAGGATCTGCTCGACGAGACACTCGGCGCACTCGGCGCGATAGCGTCACGGACCCCGATACGGGCCGTGATCTCGTCACTGGACCCGCCTGCACAGGACACACTCGCGCGTGCAGGCGCGGCGTCGGTGAGCTTCGGACTCGGTCGTCAGGACGAGTTGCTTGCCGATGCTGACCTGGTGGTGTGCGGGGGTGGCCACGGAATGCTCGCGAAGTCGTTGTTGGCCGGAGTCCCCGTCGTCGTCGTTCCCGGCGGCGGTGACCAGTGGGAACTTGCGAATCGGGTGAGCAGGCAGGGCAGTGGTGTGCTTGTTCGGCCCGCCGACTCGGCGTCGATTGCGGAAGCGATCGAGGCGGTACTGCGCGATCCTGGCCACGCCGCTGCTGCTGCGGCGGCACGACGGTCGGCGACCGCGGTGACCGACCCGATCGACGTGCTACGCGGTGTGCTCGCGTCGGCGGGAACGTAGGCTGGCCGAGTGCGTCTCACGGAGTTCACGGAGCTGATGACAACCCAGTTCGGGGTGTCGTCGGCCGATGCGATCCTGGCCGATCACGTGCTCATCGAGTTCGGTGGCCGGACCGGGGCTCAAGCCATCGAAGAGGGCGTTGATCCCCGTGACGTCTGGGTGGCGATCTGCCGCGACTTCGATGTTCCGCGCTCGCGGTGGTGACACCCACGCGGTGAGTTCGGGGCCGAAGAGTCACGCAGTCCAGTCGATGCGGTCGGCCATGTCGAGCAGGCGCTGTCTGCGGACCTCTCCGGTGGCCCCGATCCAGGCGATCAAGCCGTAGACGTGGGCACGAAAGTTGCTGTGCCCGTGATGGTTCTGCGCATGTGCACCGGTCAGCGCAGCGTTGTGTAGCAGCGCCCGCAGGGCGTCGTAGTCGTGTCGCGATACCCGGGGACGGTCGTTGACGACAAGTCCTGCCAGCCGCTGCTGCTGATGGCGATGCATCACGCGGGTCTTCGAGGTGTTGACCGCGAAACCGCAGTCGTCGACGATGCGCGTAACCGTCCACAGTGCACGCGCGGAGTCGAGGTCGTCGCCGGAGACCGCGAGGTCGTCGCCGTATCGGGTGTAGCGCAGGCCGTTGGCGCTGGCATAGCCTGCGATACGTCGATCCACCTGTGCGAGAGCGAGATTCGCGAGATGCGGTGACGTCGGAGCGCCCTGGGGGAGATGGCGTCGACGGAGCAGGCTCGCATGCGCATAGTCGATTCCCGAGAGTTGGTCGGCGGGTGTCGACGTCGTGCACAGTTCGGCGAGAAGACGTGCGATGTGCAGTGGATAGCCGACGTCGTCGAAGATCCGACGGACCCGGCCCACCCCTATCGATTCGAAGCAGTGCAACAAGTCGACGCGCAGCACCGTCGTACGGTCGCTGTGCGGCCACGCGAAGGCGGCAGGTGAGGAGCCCGGCTCGAATCCGCGCGCGGCCGGGTGAGCGGGGATTCGGCCGACGAGCCTGTGCAGGAGCCGACGCTGTGTCTCACGCATCCGGGGCTTGGGTGCCTCGATGACGCGGACCCCGGATCGCTTTTCGCGGCGGAACACCCGATAGTGCCGCAGCCGCGGGTTCGCGGTACGCAACCAGGTACCGCGATCGGCGAACCATTCGAGTTCGGGCACCGTGAAGTCCAGCCATACGGCGAACTGTTCGACGTCGGACAGCGAGGGTAGGTCGTTGGCGAGTGACGGCGCTGGTGGCGGACCGGGAAGTTCGACGACGCGCGTGGCAGGCGGATCGGGCACCGTCCACGGAATTAGCGCCAGCCGAAAGATCTCACCGGTGTGCGCGGGCTCGTCCGGTGCGAGAGCGAAGGCCTGCTGTGCGACGTCGACGCAGATCTCCGCGGGTAGCTCGATGCCGGCGGCTCGAACGACCGCGGGCCACGTCCAGTCGACGATCCTGTCGGCGATGGCCGCTGCGAGGACACTGACCTGATCGGCGGTGAACGGCGGTTGCGGTCGGGTCATCGTGATCGGGCAGCCGTGACTGGAGCGGAGGGCGTGACGGGGGCGGATGGACGGCCGGGGTGACCACGAGCCGAGTACTCGTCGCCGGCTGGCACGCGCAGCGTGCGGAGCGGCGTCGGACGCAGGAACCAACTGTGATGTGTACCCAGGGGTTGCCCCTGGGACGGATCTCTCGATCCACTCTCACCCCGGCCGCCCACGTCGACGACCCTAGTTGTTTCTTCGACGAAAGATTGTCAATGCGATATTTCGGCCGAACGTCGCTGCTGTCGGATGGAGGCGCCACTGGGTGGTGGCGAATCGACCTTCGCCCGCGTGTCACACTTGCCGTCGAACACGTGTTCGCGCAATGCTGTATTCAGTGGAACCACAGCGACCCCGGATGCGTCAGAGATTCTGCCAGACCGGTTTTTGCCAGACCCGGACTCGCCAGATCCGGTTTTGTCAGACCTACCGACTAGCGTCCAACGCAACATGAAACGAACAACGGCCTCGAAGACAGCACGTTCAGCGCGTAGCACGCAGGACGGCACAGACAAACCTCAACCATCCCGAACAAGGAGAGATTCCATGGCTGCAGCTCCCCAAGACCGCGAGAAGGCTCTCGACCTCGCGCTGGCCCAGATCGACAAGAACTTCGGCAAGGGCTCGGTGATGCGCCTCGGTGAGGAGAGCAGGCAGCCGATCGAGGTGATTCCGACCGGTTCCATCGCACTCGACGTCGCGCTCGGTATCGGCGGTCTGCCTCGTGGTCGTGTCGTCGAGATCTACGGCCCGGAGTCGTCGGGTAAGACCACCGTCGCACTCCACGCGGTGGCCAACGCCCAGGCTGCGGGTGGTATCGCCGCATTCATCGACGCAGAGCACGCCCTCGATCCCGACTATGCGGCCAAGCTCGGTGTCGACACCGATGCACTGTTGGTCTCCCAGCCCGACACCGGTGAGCAGGCTCTGGAGATCGCCGACATGCTGATCCGTTCCGGCGCGCTCGACATCTTGGTCATCGACTCGGTGGCCGCGCTGGTGCCTCGCGCCGAGATCGAGGGCGAGATGGGCGACAGCCACGTCGGTCTGCAGGCACGCCTGATGAGCCAGGCGCTGCGCAAGATGACGTCGGCGTTGAGCAGTTCCAAGACCACCGCGATCTTCATCAACCAGCTCCGCGAGAAGATCGGCGTGATGTTCGGGTCACCCGAGACCACCACGGGCGGCAAGGCGCTGAAGTTCTACTCGTCGGTGCGACTCGACGTACGTCGTATCGAAACCCTCAAGGACGGCACCGACGCCGTGGGTAACCGCACTCGCGTCAAGGTGGTCAAGAACAAGGTCGCACCGCCCTTCAAGCAGGCCGAGTTCGACATCCTCTACGGCCAGGGCATCTCCAAGGAGGGCTCACTCATCGACATGGGTGTGGCCGAGGGGTTCATCCGCAAGTCCGGCTCGTGGTTCACCTACGAGGGCGACCAGCTCGGCCAGGGCAAGGAGAACGCCCGAAAGTTCTTGTTGGAGAACACCGACATCCGCGACGAGGTCGAGAAGAAGATCAAGGAGAAGCTGGGTATCGGTGCGGTCGTCGACGCCGACGACATCGCACCCGCGCCGGTGGAATTCTGATCTGCGCGCATCGCCGATGAGTTCACCCCATGACCCCGGGGAGCCGAGTGAGTCCACGACGGAACGGAAAGGTCCGTCCGCGTGGGATGTTGCACTCCGGCTCCTCGGGGTTCGTGCACGTAGCCGTTCCGAGATGGCCCAGCGTCTGACGCGCCGAGGATTCGACGCCGACACCGTCGACGAGGTGATCACTCGGCTCGACGCCCACAAG
This sequence comes from Gordonia sp. 852002-50395_SCH5434458, assembly GCF_001665905.1. Classification (NCBI taxonomy): domain Bacteria; kingdom Bacillati; phylum Actinomycetota; class Actinomycetes; order Mycobacteriales; family Gordoniaceae; genus Gordonia; species Gordonia sp. 852002-50395_SCH5434458. Next base: position 26,245 of record NZ_LZTC01000053.1, on the reverse strand, counting down.
CTGCTCGACGACGAGGAGTTCGCCGCCGAGTGGGTGCAGTCACGCCACGCCTACTCGGGGCGAGGCCGCGTCGCGTTGCGGCACGAACTCGCCGCCAAGGGAGTCGACGTCGCGATCGTGCAGCGAGCGCTCGATGAGATCGACCCCGAGGACGAACGCGCCGCGGCTCGCAACCTGGTCGACCGGAAGCTCACGCCGACTGTGACCGAGCAGCTTGTCCGCGCCGCCGAGGACAACGACAGATCAGTGCGCGACAAGCACTTTCGACGCCTGGTCGGCATGCTCGTCCGACGCGGCTACCCGCAGGCCACGGCGATCGACGTCGTCGGCGGGGCGATCGACGAGATCACCTCCGCCGACTGACGTCAGGCCCGTGGCTTGGGCGAGGGCATCGGTATGTTCTCCATGGCCGCCTGGTCGACCTGATCGGCGTGGGGCACGTCGTCGGTGTTACCGCCGCGACCCTGCCGCAGTCTCCGCTCGATGTACGTCGCCAACGACGACAGCGCGAAGTTGATGATGATCAGGATGATGGCGATCACGATGAGAACCGGGATGTAGTTGCCGTACCGGGCCGCCGACAGCTGTGCCATGTGAATGATCTCGGAGTATCCGATGACATAGCCGAGCGCGGTGTCCTTGAGGGCAACGACCATCTGCGAAATGATCGCGGGCATCATCGCCGTGACGGCCTGCGGGAGCAGAACCGACAGCATCATCTGTGTCTTGCGCATGCCGAGCGCCTTGGCTGCCTCGGTCTGCCCGGTGGGCAGCGACTTGATGCCCGAGCGCAGGATCTCGGCCATCACCGAGCCGTTGTAGAGCGTCAAGCCGCAGACCACAGCCGCGAAGGCCAACTGTGACGACGGCACCACTCCGTATTGGGCGAAGAAGAACCACAGGAACAGCATCAGGATCAGCACGGGAATCGCGCGGAACACCTCGACCAGCACGGTGCACAGCCCGCGTACCCAGGCGTGATCCGACAGCCGTCCGATGCCCAGGATGGAACCGAGTATCAGTGCGAGCACAATCGAGAGCGCTGCCGCGGCAAGGGTGCGCCACAGACCGGGGAAGATGTATCCGGTCCAGGTGCTCCACGTGACGAATGGCTTCCACTTCTCGGCGGTGAACTGGTCGTTGCCCGCGAACACCGCGATCACGTACGCGAAGATCGCAACGAGGATTGCGATGAAGACAACGGCCACGATCGCGTTGCGGACGCGCGCCCGGGGGCCGGGAGCGTCGTAGAGGACGGTTGCCTTGTCGCTCATCGCTTGACCGCCCATCGCTTTGCGAGCCAACCGAAGACGGCGCCCTCGCTGAGCGTGATGATCATGAATCCGACAGCGATCACCGCGAAGATGACCAGTAGTTGGTCGGCAAACGACTCGATCTCCGTTTTCATCAGTGCCGCGGCTTCGGCGACGCCGATCACCGAGGCGATAGTGGTGTTCTTGGTCAGTGCGATGAGCACGCTGCCCATCGGGCCGATCGTCGCTCGAGTTGCCTGCGGGAGCACGATGATGCCGAACACCTGGGTGAAGGAGAGTCCGAGCGATCGCGCGGCTTCGGCCTGCCCCAGTGGAACGGTGTTGAAACCCGCGCGCAGCGTCTCACAGACGAATGTCGACGTATAGATGATGAACGCGAGGACAGCGAGCCAGAAGTTGTTGGTCTTGATGGTCGACGAGAACGTCAGGCCGAGATTCTGATACAGCCCGATCGCCGCGAACAGCACGATCAGGGTCAGTGGTGTGTTGCGCACGATATTGACGTACGTCGTACCGAAGCCACGCATCACGGGCACGGGGGAGACCCGCATACCGGCCAGGATGGTGCCCCAGATCAGGGAACCGATCGCCGACCAGAACGTCAATTGGATCGTCACCCAGAACGCGGGCCACAACTGCGGCCCCATATCTTCCCAGAGTTCACTCACGACTGGTCACCTCCTCACTTCAGGCCCGCTGGGCACGGTGTGGACTTCGATTCGAGGAATGCGAGGTCTCCGGGCTTCGGCGTGAACGCGAACTTTGATCCGGGCTTATCCGCGCGCTGCTGGATCTCGTTGACGTAGTCGTCGCCGAGGCTCTTGCGCAGTGCGCTGATCCACGGTGACGGACCGTTGTCGGCGCTCGGCTTCAGCATGGAGTCGAGGGCTTCGTTCACCTTGGTGACCGACTCCGAGTCGCCCTTTGCCAAACCGATCCCGTAGCGCTCAGTGGAGAACGGGGTCCCCGCCGCCTTCAGAGCCTTCTTGACGCATGCGTCCTTGAGGTAGGTCATCTCCACCAGACGGAATTCGCCCTTCCAGAAGTTGGAGTAGCCCGCGAGGATCGATTCGTCGGTGGTCAGTGCGTCGACCTTGCCCCGACGTAGCGCCTCGACGCACGCGGAGTACGAATCATATTCCTGCAGTTCGATATTGGGCAGTTGTGCCTTGACGTTCTGTGCCGACGTCGAGCCGGTGACCGAGCACAGTTTCTTGCCCTTGCCGAGATCGGGGAGATTCTGGATCGACTCGTCGGACTTGCGCACCATCAGCCCCTGATACGTGATCAGGTAGGGGCCACCGAAGTCGACCTTCTTCGCGCGGTTCTCGTTGATCGAGTACGTGGCGGCGATCATGTCGACCTCACCGTGCTCGATCATGGCCTCGCGTCGAGCCGACGGAGTCTCGCGCCACGAGATCTTCGGGTGGGCCACTCCGAGCGAGTCGGCGATGTGATTGACGACGTAGGTGGAGACGGCCGGGTCGAAACCGCTCATGGACTTGTCCGGGTTGTAGATTCCCAGCCCCGGCTGGTCGAACTTGGTGCCGAGCACGACCTCTCCGCTGCGGATCGAGTCGAGCAGGTTCTTCGGCTCGGTGCTCCCACAGCCGGCGAGTAGCGAGACAAAGAGCGCACACACGGGGAGAAATACCGCGAGTGCGATGGTTCGGCGGCCAGGCCGTTTCCGTAGGGCAGTGGTGTCTACAGGCGGGTGCCCGGAGGCATGCCGACGCGTCGTCGGCGACGTGTCGGTCATGTCAGTGGCCCAGGATCTTGCCGAGGAAGTCCCTCGCGCGTTCGGACTGCGGACTGTCGAAGAAGCTGTCCGGATCGGTGTCCTCGACGATCGCGCCGTCGGCCATGAAGATCACTCGGTCGGCAGCCTTGCGGGCGAAGCCCATCTCGTGGGTGACCACGAGCATGGTCATGCCCTCCTTGGCCAGCGAGACCATCACGTCGAGCACCTCGTTGACCATCTCTGGGTCGAGAGCCGACGTCGGCTCGTCGAACAACATCACCTTCGGGTCCATGGCGAGTGCGCGTGCGATCGCGACGCGCTGTTGCTGGCCGCCGGAGAGTTGCGCGGGGTACTTGTCCTTCTGACTGGCGATGCCGACGCGTTCGAGGAGTTCGAGTGCGCGCTTCTCGGCGTCGGCCTTGCTCTTCTTGCGGACCTTGGTCGGCGCGAGTGTGACGTTCTGCAGAATTGTCTTGTGCGCGAACAGGTTGAACGACTGGAAGACCATTCCGACGTCGGCGCGCAGAGTGGCCAGGTCGCGGCCTTCCTCGGGGAGTGGCCGTCCCTCGACGAAGATCTCACCGGAGTCGATGGGTTCGAGCCGGTTGATCGTGCGGCACAGCGTCGACTTGCCCGAGCCGGATGGGCCGAGCACCACGACCACTTGTCCGGCGGGGACCTCGAGGTCGATGTCCTTGAGGACGTGCAGCTCGCCGAAGTGCTTTTGCACGTTCTTGAGCACGATCATCTTGGTTCCGGATGCGGGAGCCGGGGTCGCGGGTCCGACCGCCGAACCCCCTGTCGGTGAATCGGTCATAACCGTCGACACTAATGCCGGGAACCCTCACAGGCGCGGTGAATGAGAACCTCGGCGTTGCGCGTGTGGTGACCGTGACGGCGATTTGCACCGGCACCGTACCCTGGATCCAGTGAGTACGGAGTTGTCGGAGCGGCATGAGCTGCCGCAATCGGGGCGCAGCTATCAGGTGCGTACCTATGGCTGCCAGATGAACGTGCATGATTCCGAGCGCATCGCGGGTCTTCTCGAAGATGCCGGTTACGTGCGCGCCGACGAGGACGGCGATGCCGATCTCGTCGTGTTCAACACATGCGCGATCCGTGAGAACGCCGACAACAAGCTGTACGGCAACCTGTCGCACCTCGCGCCGGTGAAGACACGACGACCCGGCATGCAGATCGCGGTCGGCGGATGTCTCGCGCAGAAGGACAAGGACACGGTGTTGCGCAAGGCGCCGTGGGTCGACGTCGTCTTCGGTACGCACAACATCGGTTCGCTGCCCGCACTGCTCGACCGCGCCCGACACAACGAGGAGGCGCAGGTCGAGATCCTCGATTCACTCGAAGCCTTCCCGTCGACGTTGCCGGCCAAACGTGACTCGGCCTACTCCGGGTGGGTGTCGGTGTCCGTCGGATGCAACAACACCTGCACCTTCTGCATCGTTCCGTCGTTGCGCGGCAAAGAGGTTGATCGACGCCCTGGCGACGTACTCGCCGAGGTGAAGGCGCTCGTCGATCAGGGCGTGCTCGAGGTGACGTTGCTCGGACAGAACGTCAACGCCTACGGCATGTCGTTCGCCGATCCCGAACTGCCCCGAAATCGCGGCGCGTTCGCCGATCTGCTGCGCGCCTGCGGCGACATCGACGGCCTTGAACGCGTCCGATTCACCTCGCCGCATCCGGCAGAGTTCACCGACGACGTCATCGACGCGATGGCGCAGACACCCAACGTCTGCCCGCAGCTGCACATGCCGCTGCAGTCGGGGTCGGATCGCATTCTGCGGGCCATGCGACGCAGCTATCGCACGACCAAGTTCCTCGGCATCCTCGACAAGGTGCGCGACGCGATGCCGCACGCCGCGATCACCACCGACATCATCGTCGGATTTCCCGGTGAGACCGAAGAGGACTTCGCCGCAACGCTCGACGTGGTCGAGCGTGCGCGGTTCTCGAGCGCGTTCACCTTCCAGTACTCGCCTCGACCGGGCACACCCGCGGCAACCATGTCCGACCAGGTGCCGCCGGAGGTGGTCAGTGAGCGCTACCAGCGACTGATCGCGCTGCAAGAGCGCATCTGTCTCACCGAGAACCGGAACCTCATCGGCACCGAGGTCGAGCTGCTGGTCGCGGCGGACTCCGGGCGCAAATCCGCTGACACGGGGCGGCTGACGGGCCGTGCGCGCGACGGGCGACTGGTGCACTTCCGTGCCGGCGACGCGGCTGCCGCGGTCCGGCCCGGCGACGTCGTGGTCACCACCGTCACCGACGCCGCGCCGCATCACCTCATCGCCGACGGGGCCATCGCGTCGCATCGCAGAACCCGTGCAGGCGACGCACACGAACTCAACGCCACCCCGACGACGGCGCCGGTCGGCGTCGGACTCGGTATGCCGGGGGTGGGACCGTCGCCGATGCCTGCGGCCGTCTCCACCGGGTGTTCTTCGGGCGCCTGCGGTTCATGAACCATCGGTGTGACCCGCCGGGCATCCGTGATCTGCCGGGCGCCGTGAACTGCCGAACCACATGAACTGCCAAGCACCCAGCGAGCGACGAGAGATGAGAGGCGCGAGATGAGCGACGAGCCGCGCGAGGACGACACCGACGACCGGATGCCGACGGCCCAACGGGCCACTGGTGGCATACCCGCGGAAGACGCCGCAAGCGGCAGGACCGCACAGGGCGCCGGAAATGACGACGCCGAGTTCGCACAGTACGCAGACGATCTCCGTAAGGCCGAACGTAAGGTCGCGGGCGAGATCGATCCGGGTGCCCGCGCGGTCGTGGTCGCTGTCGCGGTGCTCGTGGCGATGGGGTCGCTGCTACTGCCGCACACCGGTTCGGCGAACGGATTCGACGTGCTGACGTCGTCCGCGGCTGCCGCGACTGAACGTGTCGCGGTGGTCTCGAAGGTGTTCGTCTGGTTCCTGGTGGTGTTCGGAATCTTCGGGTCGATGCTCGCGCTGGTCACCCGACGATGGGTGATCGCGTGGATTGCGTTGTGCGGGTGCGCGATCGGCTGCGTGGCGGGCATGCTCGCGTGGTGGTCGCGGAACACCCCTGGCGTCGGGGGAGTGGCACCGCCGTCGGGTGTCGGCGCGGGGCTTGTCATCGGCTGGCTGGCCCTGCTCGTGCTCACGTTCCACTGGTCGCGCGTCGTGTGGGCCCGCAGCACTTACCACCTCGCGCTCGAAGAGGAGCGTCGTCGGGAAGCGGTGGCACGCGAAGAGGCCGCACGCAAACTGCAGCAGCGCCCCGGCGAGCACTGAAAGTCCGAGCGGGCTCTGCCCCGCTAGCGGTCGGCGATGGCGCTCTGTGCGGCCTGCGCCCATTCGCGCCACTGTGCTGCCTGCTCGCGCAGTTTCTCCGCGTCCCGGTTCTTGCCGCGCTCGGCAGCTTTGGCCGCTTGGTCCTCGAGTTGTGCTGCGCGGTCGGCGAATTGCGCGGCGCGCGCGAGCGCCTCGGGGTCGGTGCGCTGCCACTGAGCATCCTCGGCGTCGCGAATCCGTTTCTCCAACGCGCGCGCACGGCCCTCGAGGCTGTGCATCTGTTCGCGCGGCACCTTGCCGATCTCATCCCACTTCTCCCGGAACGTCCGGAACTCGCGGCGCGCACCGTCGAGGTCGGATGAGGGATCGATGGATTTCTCCGCGGCGTCGAGCAGCGCGATCTTCGCAGTCGCGTTCGCGCTGAACTCGGCGTCGCGCTCGGACGATGCCGCATTTCGGGCGGCGAAGAAGACGTCCTGGGCGGCTTTGAACCGTTGCCACAGTGCCTCGTCGGCGTCGCGCGGTGCCCGTCCGGATGCCTTCCATTCGGCGAGGAGTTCGCGGAAGGCGCCCGCGGTCGGACCCCAATCGGTCGACGACGACAACGCCTCGGCCCGTGCGATCAGCTCCTCTTTACGAGCCTTGGCACCCGCGCGTTCGCGATCGAGATCGGCGAAGTGGGCGCCGCGTCGACGATTGAACGCGTCGCGCGCCTTCGAGTACCGCTTCCACAGCGCGTCGTCGGTCTTACGGTCGATGCCCTTGATGGTCTTCCACTCGTCGAGGATCGCGCGCAGTCGATCGCCTGCGGTCTTCCACTGGGTGGATTCGGCTCCGATGGCCTCGGCCTCGGTGGCGAGCTCCTCTTTGCGCGCGATCGCGGCTGCGCGGGCCTGTTCGCGCTCGGCCTTCAGCGAGTCGGCGACGTCGTCGGCGCTTCCGACGATGACGGTCAGCCGCTGTTCGATGGCCGAGACATCGCCGATGACGCTGGCCTCGGGGAGGGTGTCGAGGAGGTGTTTGGCCGCTGCCTGTGACTTGCGCGGATCGCCGGTGCGTGCGGCGAGGCGCTCTTCGAGTATCTCCACCTCGGTCTCGAGGTCGGAGTATCGACGCGCGAAATGGGCGAGGCCCTCGTCGATGGTGCCCGCTTGCCACGACCCGATCTCACGCTCGCCGTTCGGGGTGATGAGCCAGACGACGCCCTGCTCATCGATACGCCCGAACTCGCGGGGATCGAACGATGCGTGTTTGGCGACGACGACCGCAGGAACGGGGGTCGGTGCCTGCGCGGCAGGCTTCGGTCCGGGACCGGGTCGAGGGCCGGGTTTGGGACCCGGCTTCGGCGGGCCTGGCCGGGGGCCGGGGGTGGACCCGGATGCGGGTGTGGCCGGTCCGCTGGTGTCTTCGCTCGTCATGGTGTGGTCCCCTCACAGCGTCAGTGGTGCCGCGCGTCACGGCTGCCTTTCACATAGTCCTGAGCGGTTGACGCCAGGACTTCACCTATTCAAGCAGGTCAGGGTTCTCGATGTGCGGCCTGCGCGACATCGCTGACACGAGGGCGGGTGTGTCGGTGCTCCCGGCGGCGTCGGGCATGACGTCGGCTAGCGTCGACGGTGTGCTGGCATGCGTTGTTTTCGTCCCGAGCGCACCGCTGTTGGTTCCCGAACTCGCGGGTCCGGACGCGGTGGACACCCTCGAGGCCCGTTCTGCTGTCCGCGATGCGGGCGTGCTGCTCGCCCGACACGCCACGCGCTGGGTGGCGGTGGGGGCCGACGACTTCATCGCCCCTGTGAGATCCGACGACTACATCGCCCCTGTGAGATCCGGCGACGACGCCGCCGCGGGTGATCCCCTGGCGTCACGGTCAATTCCGACGGTGGGCGGTTTCGGCAGGTTCGGCGTCGACGTGCCGGTCTCCCTGGAACGCGTGGGCGGTGAGCGACCCCCCGGACGCCTGCCACTGTCGATGTTGATCGCCGGGTGGCTACGCGGACAGGTCGACGCCGAGTCGGTGCGTCCGGTCGTCGTCGACCCCGACGTACGGCCCGAAGTCGCCTGCGAGCTCGGGAGAGCACTGTCGGCCGAGATCTCCTCCGATCCCGAGCCGATCGGGGTACTGGTCGTGGCCGACGGCGCGACGGCACTCACCCCGAAGGCGCCCGGTGGCGGCCGACGTGACAGCGCCGTCGAACTCCAGCAGCGCATCGTCGACGGAATCGCGGCAGCGGATGTCGACGTACTTCGCGGACTCGACGTTGCCACGTGCGATGCCGAGGGAGTGGCCGGGCGGGCGGCATGGCAGGTCGTCGCTGGGCTCGTCGGCGACAGCCCGATGACTGCCAAGGTGCTCTACTCCGACGCCCCGTTCGGTGTCGGCTACGTCGTCGCGGCGTGGACGCCAGGGGACACGCCGTGAGTGTCGGGCCAAGGAATGTCGGGCCAAGGAGTGTCGGAGCCGTGGACGTGACCCCGATCGCCGTCGTCGGTCCGACCGCCACCGGGAAATCCGACCTCGCGCTCGACCTCGCGGAACGACTCGACGGCGACATCGTCAACATCGACGCCATGCAGCAGTACCGCGGCATGGACATCGGCACGGCCAAGCTGCCCCCACGGGAGCGGCGAGGCATCGCCCACCATCAACTCGACGTGCTCGACGTCACCGAGACGGCCACCGTCGCGCGCTATCAGGAAGCCGCGTCGGCCGACATCGACTCGCTGCTCGCCGCCGGCCGCACGCCGGTGATCGTCGGCGGCTCGATGATGTACATCCAAGGTCTGCTCGACAACTGGCGGTTCCCGGCAACCGACCCCGCGGTGCGCGCACGGTACGAGGCGATGCTCGACGAGATCGGTGTCGTGGCGCTGCATCGACATCTCGCATCCGTCGACCCGGCTGCGGCGGCGTCGATCCTCGCTACCGATGCACGACGCATCGTGCGCGCGCTCGAGGTGGTCGAACTGACCGGGGAGCCATTCGCGGCGTCGGCGCCGAAGATCGGTGAACCACGTTGGGGGACAAAGATTCTCGCACTGGACCGCGACACCGCAGAACTGGACGAACGCATCGCGCTGCGGACTCGGCTGATGTTCGCGAACCGGCTCGTCGACGAGGTGCACGGGCTCGTCGACGCAGGTCTGCGCGAGGGCGTCACTGCTCGTCGAGCCATCGGATACGCGCAGACACTTGCCGCGCTGGACGGCGAGTACGACCTTGCGACAGCAGAAGAACTGACCTTCATCGGCACCCGCAGGTACGTCCGCAGGCAGCGTTCGTGGTTCCGCCGCGATCACCGCATTCACTGGCTCGACGCCGCGACTCCCGCCCTCCTCGACGCCACGCTCGCCGCGGCGGAGGTCTGAGGACGACCCGCACGTAGTCTGGACGGGTGACGACGATCAGCGAGGCAGTGACCTACGTCAAGGGGCACGGCACCCAGAACGACTTCGTCGTGCTCACCGACCCGGCGGTCGAACTCGACCTGACCACCGACTTCGTGGCGGCGGTCTGCGATCGTCAACGCGGTATCGGCGCAGACGGCATGCTCCGCGTCGCGCGGGCGGTGGCCCTGGTGCGCGCGGGCGTCCTCGATGAGCTGCCCGACGGCGTCGAGCCCGACGACTGGTTCATGGACTATCGCAACGCCGACGGCTCCATCGCCGAGATGTGTGGCAACGGAGTCCGCGTCTTCGCCCACTACCTGCGGGCCACCGGGCTGACCGAGTCCGACGAGTTCACGGTGGGTTCGCGCGCAGGCGGACGTCCCGTGGTGGTGCACTCGTTCGACGACCTCTGCGCCGACGTCAGTGTGCGGATGGGTCGGGTGTTGCTCGGCGAGGACGCGACCGTGCGGATCGGCGACGACCTCTACCCGGGTGTCGCGGTCGACGTCGGCAACCCACACCTGGCGTGCGTGGTGCCCGACATGTCGACGTCCGACCTCGCCGCGATCGACTTCTCGACCGGCGTCGTCCTACCCGACGGCGTCTTTCCGCACGGCGCCAACGTCGAACTGCTGACCTCCCCCGAGGACGGACCGCGTGGTGGTCTGCACGCCACGATGCGTGTCTTCGAGCGCGGTGTCGGAGAGACCAGGAGTTGCGGAACGGGGCTGGTCGCGGCGGCAGCAGCGGGCCTGCAGACCCTCGGCCGCGACGCGGGCGAGATGGTCATCGACGTGCCAGGCGGAAGGGTGACGGTCACGGTTGCCGACGGTCACGCGACGCTGCGAGGACCGTCCGCACTGGTGGCCGACGGCCGATTCCGGGCAGGTTGGTATCGCGTCGACTGACGTGCCGCGGGCACGCTGCATGGCGGCTCGGCAGATATCCACGTGCTCGACGGGCCGTCGGCGTGTCACCATGGATGGTGTATGACCGAAACATCACCACAGGTACATGACCTGCACGACACCCGTCCCGTCGACGCGAACGCACCCGCGATCGACCTTTCCCGCGATCTGATCGATCCCGACGATCTCGTCGACCCCGCAGATTTCGGCGATCACGACGATTCCCGCGACCGTGCCCACACGCCGACGACCGGCGAGCTCGCGCTCTCCGATCGCGCCTCGCTGCAGCGCGTCGCGGGGCTTTCGACAGAGCTCACCGACGTCACCGAGGTCGAATACCGACAACTGCGCCTCGAGCGCGTGGTGCTCGTCGGCGTCTGGACCGAGGGCACCGCGGCCGCAGCGAAGGCGAACATGGAGGAGCTGGCAGCGCTCGCAGAGACCGCGGGTTCCGTGGTTCTCGAAGCGGTGATCCAGCGACGATCCTCACCCGACCCCGCGACCTTCATCGGTTCGGGCAAGGCCCAGGAGTTGCGCGACGTCGTCGCCGACACCGGCGCCGACACCGTCATCTGCGACGGCGAGTTGACGCCAGCGCAGTTGACCGCGTTGGAGAAGGTCGTCAAGGTCAAGGTGATCGACCGGACGGCCCTCATCCTCGACATCTTCGCCCAGCATGCGAGTTCGCGTGAGGGCAAGGCGCAGGTGGCCCTCGCGCAGATGGAGTACATGCTCCCGCGTCTGCGTGGTTGGGGTGAATCGATGTCCCGTCAGGCCGGTGGCCGCGCGGGTAGCAACGGCGGCGTCGGCCTGCGCGGACCGGGTGAGACGAAGATCGAGACCGATCGCCGGCGCATCCGCGAGCGAATGGCCAAGCTGCGCCGCGAGATTCGCGAAATGCGCACGGCCCGCACCACGAAGCGGTCCGCACGACTGCGGGGTGCTGTGCCGCGCATCGCCGTCGCGGGATACACGAACGCGGGTAAGTCGAGTCTGGTCAACGCGATGACGGGTTCTGGTGTGCTCGTGCAGGATGCGCTGTTCGCGACCCTCGATCCGACGACGCGCCGTGCGACTCTCGAGGACGGTCGCGAACTGGTCTTCACCGACACCGTCGGCTTCGTCCGCCACCTCCCCACGCAACTCGTCGAGGCATTCCGGTCGACGCTGGAGGAGGTCGTCGACGCTGATCTCGTACTGCACGTCGTCGACGGCAGCGACCCGTTCCCCGCGGAACAGATCACGGCGGTCCGACGGGTCATCAACGACGTCGTGGCAGAAGAGGGAGTCGCGCCGCCTCCGGAGTTGTTGGTGATCAACAAGATCGATGCCATCGATGCGTCCAGGCTCACCGAATTGCGCGGCATGCTCGGCGCGGGCGGTAGTACGCACGGACCCAACTCAGCGGGCGTCGTGTACGTCTCGGCGCGCACCGGTGAGGGACTGCCTGAGCTGTTCGAGGCGGTCCGTGAGTTCGTGGGTCGCGACGACGTGGAGCTCACCGTCGACATCCCGTTCACGCGAGGCGACCTGGTGTCACGGATTCACCGCGAGGGCGAGGTACTCGCCACAGACCACAGCACCGAGGGCACCCGGATGCGTGTCCGTGTGCCCTCGGCGCTGGCGGGAGAACTGGCCTCGTTGGCCCAGTAGCAGGCCTACTCGGCGTCGAGGTCGGCGGCGACGAGCTTCGCGATGGCGTCGAGCGTTGCCTGATCGTCGGATTCGACGACGACCGCGGTGCCCTTCTCGGCGCCGAGCGTCATGATCAGCAATGCCGATCCCGCGTCGACCGGTTCGCCTCCGACGACCGAGATCGTCACGGGTGTGCCGGCGTCGGCGACTGCCTCGGCGATGATCGTTGCGGGTCGCGCGTGCAATCCGACGGCTGATCCGACCTCGACGGTGGTGCTTGGCATGGGTTGCTCCTTTGCAGATGGGTTATGTCGGGACGTGAGATCTCAGGCGGGGATGGTCTCCAGCTCGGGTGCCGAAGTCTGTCGGCTCGACGAGCGACCGAACTGCTTGGCCGCGACGACGCACACCGTGCCGAGGACCGTACCCGCCGCAAGCGCTGCGAGGAAGAGCAGCCAGTGGTTCATCGTGAAGAAGACGAAGATGCCGCCGTGCGGAGCGCGCTGCGTGACCCCGAAGGCCATGATCAGTGCACCGGCGAGTGCGCCGCCCGCCATCATCGACGGAATCACGCGCACCGGGTCTTTTGCGGCGAACGGGATTGCACCCTCGGAGATGAATGCGGCGCCGAGGAACCAAGCGGCCTTACCGTTTTCACGCTCGGGCTCGGTGAACAGTCCGGGGCGGATGACGGTGGCGAGTGCCATCGCGAGCGGCGGAACCATGCCTGCGCACATGACCGCTGCCATGATTTCGAGCTGGGGTGTGTCGCCGATGGCGAGGCCGGTGGTGGCGAAGAGGTACGCGGCCTTGTTGACCGGTCCGCCGAGGTCGAAGCACATCATGAGTCCGAGGACCACGCCGAGGACGATCTTGGAGCTGCCGCTCATGCTGTTGAGACCGTCGGTGAGCTGGGTGGTGACCCAGGCGAGCGGCTTGCCGAGCAACATGAACATCAGACCGCCGACAATCAGACTCCCGAACAGCGGGATGATGATGACCGGCTGTAGCCCGCGTGCCCACTGCGGCAACGGAAGTCGCGAGATCGCCAGGCACACGGCGCCCGCGATGAGGCCGCCGATCAGACCACCGATGAAGCTCGCGCCCACGGCAACCGAGACCAGGCCTGCGACGAAGCCGGGTGCGATACCGGGACGGTCGGCTATCGCGAACGAGATGTAACCCGCGAGGACAGGTACCAGCATGCTCATGGCGAGCGCGCCGATCGCGAAACTGACACCGCCGAGGTACTGGCCGAGACCGCCAGCGGGCAGATCCCAGAGGCTGTTGTGCAGCGCGATGTAGGCGCCGTCGGACAGCGTCTTGGATGAATCGAGTGTCTTGTTGGCGATCTGGTACCCGGCGAGCAGGAAGCCCAACGCGATCAGCAGTCCGCCTGCCGCGACGAACGGGATCATGTAGCTGACACCGGTCATGAGTGCCTGTTGGATCTTTTTGCCGAATGACAGGCTCGACGCCGATCCCTCCGCTGCACCGGCACCGTCGTCCGCCGACCCGTCGACGCGTGCGGCATGCGGACTACGCGACGCCTCCACAGCCTCTGCGATCATCTTGTCGGGTTCGTTGATCGCGCGCTTGACCCCGGACTCGATGACCGGCTTTCCGCTGAAGCGACTCTTGCCCTTCACACCGACGTCGGTGGCGAAGATGACGGCGTCGGCGCCTGCGATGACGTCGGGGGTGAACGGCGTGGTGCCCGACGAGCCCTGCGGCTCGACATGGAAGTCGACGCCTGCCCGCTCCGCGGCGTACTTGAGCGCGTCCGCTGCCATGTAGGTGTGTGCGATGCCGGTGGGGCACGCGGTGATCGCGACGATCGAGGGGCGCTTCTGCGAATCGGAACCCCCTAGTGTCTTCGCGGTCTTCGTGCCTGCTGCCGGGACTGCGGCAGCGGCGGCCGCGCCCGCAGCAGGCGCGGCGGATGTCGACGTGGAGCCTGCCGGCGCAGGGTTGATGGCTTCATCCACCAGTTCGACGACGCGCTCGTCACTCGGCGCCTCGCGGAGGGCGGCGACGAAGTCGGGACGCACGAGCGCTCGCGCGAGCGAGCTCAGCAGCTTCATGTGGTCGGAGGCAGCGCCCTCGGGTGCCGCGATGAGGAACACCAGGTCGGCCGGGCCGTCGGGTGCGCCGAAGTCGACCTTGTTCGACAGCCGCGCGAAGGCAAGGCTGGCGGTGGTGACCGATGCGGCGCGTGCGTGAGGAATCGCGATCCCACCGGGTAGCCCGGTTGCCGACTTCGCCTCGCGGGCCAGTGCGGCGCGGCTCAGTTCGGACGGATCGGTCGTGCGCCCGGCCTCGCCGAGATTCTCGGCGAGATAGGTGATGACGGCGGCGGGATCACTGCCTGCGTCGACATCGAGATGCACCGTCGCTGCGGTGATGATGTTGTCGGACATGGGTTTTCCTTCGATTTCTGTGTGGTCCGGAGAGCGAGTGTTCCGGTTCTGGTCGGTGAGCGTCGTGGCGATTCGTGTACAGGAACTGGAGGCTGTGGGGGTCACGTGATCGGGGCGGCTCCTGAGAGTTCGACGACATCGACCGAGTCGACGTCGACCTGTGCCGGAAGTGGCGGCTGCGTCCCTGCCAGCCCGGCGGCCGCCGAGCCGTAGGCGACTGCCGTGCGGAGACGATCGGGTTCGGAGGCGCCCGCCGTGTACGCGATGAGGTACCCGGCCAGCGATGCGTCGCCTGCTCCGACGGTGCTGCGCGGCACGATCGGCGGGGGAGTGGCCAGCCAGCTACCCTCAGCGGTCGTGAGTACCGCACCCGCCGCACCGAGGGTCGCGAGTACCGCTCCCTGCGTGGTGGCGATCAGCGTTCGCGATGCCGTCACGACCGGCAGGTAGTCGCCCGAGGCGACGGCAGCGGCCAGTTCGGCAGGGTCGATACCACTGACCTCGGCGAGTTCTTCGTCGTTGGGTTTGATCAGGTCGACGGGACCCGACATCGCCGCGCCCAGGGGTGCGCCCGACGTGTCGATCGCCACGCGGCGTCCGCTGTCGACGAGGCGGTCGGAGATGCGGCGATACCAGTCGTCGGGAACTCCCGGCGGAATCGAGCCACACAGCGCCACCCACGACGCGTCCTCGGCGCCCTCGAGTACGAGCGCTGTCAGTTCGTCGAGTTCTGCAGGCGTGAGGGTGTGACCGGGCGCATTGATCTTCGTGGTCGTCCCGTCGTTCTCGGCCACCGTGATATTGGTTCGGATCTGACCGTCGATGTCGACCGTGCGGTACGGCAGTGCGACGGCGTCGAGGGCCGTGAGCAGCGGGTCGTCGGCGTGCGCGGGTAGTACCGCGACGGTGGGGATGCCGGCTTCCGCGACGACGCGGGACACGTTGACGCCCTTGCCGCCGGGCTCGACCCGGGTGGAGGTACTGCGTTGCACCTCGCCCCGCATCAACGGTCCTGTGATCTCCAGGGTGCGGTCGAGACTCGGGTTGGCTGTGACTGTGAGGATCATGCGATCACGACCTCGATGCCGTGTGCCGAGAGCGCCGCCGAGAACTCGGGGTCGATGCCGTCGTCGGTGATCAGGACGTCCACCTCGTCGAGCGGAGCGAACGAGCTGAAGTCCTCGCGACCCATCTTCGACGAGTCGGCCAGCACCACGACGCGCTGCGCGGCAGCCACGATGGCCGACTTGACCGAGGCTTCTTCCGCGTCGGGGGTGGACAGGCCGTGGCCCTCACTGATCCCATTCGTGCCGACGAAGGCAACAGATGCCCGCATCTTTCCGAGTGCTGCGACGGTCTCGGCGCCGACCGCAGCCTGCGTGAGCCCACGGACCCGACCGCCGACCATGAGCAGGGTGGCCCGTTCGTGTGCGGTGAGGGCCTGCCCGAGCTGGAGGCTCGTCGAGATCACCGTGAGCCTGCGATCGGCGGGCAGCAGCTTGGCGGCCTGGTAGGTAGTGGTTCCGGCATCGAAGATGACCGATCCACCGTCCGAGGGCAGAAACCGAATCGCAGCGCGGGCGATCGCTGCCTTCTCTGCGGTGTGGGAGGACTCGCGTTGGGCGAGTCCCAGCTCGTTGACTACCTCGACCGTCCCGGCCTTGACTGCTCCGCCGTGGACGCGCTGCACGCTACCGCTGCGCTCGAGCACTGCGAGGTCGCGGCGCACGGTTTCACTCGTCACGTCGAACCTGTCGGCGAGAGCTGTCACGGATGCGCGACCGTGCGCGCGCACCTGATCGGCTATTGCTCGCTGTCGCTCTTCGGCGTACACCTGTCGACTCCGATCTGTGGTGTGTGGCTCACCTTCCGGCGAACCATCTGTGGGGTCTGTGTTCTGTGGATCTGGCTTCTGCGGATCTGTGTTCTGTCGGATCTGTGTTCTGTGGATCACCGCGTGATTGGTTCTGTGTGGGATTCGATGTTGATATATCTGTGTTTACGCCCGTGTGTGTTGACAAGTCAAGCGTTTCGAGTAACTTTGATCACAGAAATTCACGACGCCGGGTATTCCTCACAGATCACCGCACCCGGCCGATCGACCCGGAAGGCAGCAGACGCAATGGAGAATCACCTGGTAACGGAGAATCGGGTCACCATGAACGGTCAGGGAGAGTTGACGGGAACACCCGTCGTCGCGGGGTTTGCCTACGGGCCGGTGTTGTGGCCGGGTGGGCGCGTCGAGTACGACGAGACGTCACTCGGCACTGATCGCGTCCTCGCCGAGGGCGAGCGGGACACGGAGTCGGAACGTCTCGTCGCCGCCGCGGCAGTCGTCGCGGGCAGACTGCGTGATCGCGCATCACACGCGTCGGGAGCTGCGGCCGAGGTTCTTGCCGCGACCGCCGGGTTGGCCGAGGATCGGGGATGGATCGGTGCGGCAAAGTCCCGTGTCGCGAAGGGGGCGTCGGCACCTGCTGCCGCAGTCGCGGCCACGGCGCAGTTCTCCGAGATGTTCGCCAAACTCGGCGGGTTGATGGCAGAGCGGATCACCGACCTCAACGACGTGCGTGACCGGGTGGTCGCCGAGTTGCTCGGCCGGCCGGAGCCGGGAATTCCGACGCCGAGCCAACCGTCGATCCTCTTCGCGGACGACCTCGCTCCCGCGGATACCGCGGGGCTCGATCCCGCTGTGATCGTCGGGCTGGCCACGCGTCTCGGCGGACCGACCAGTCATACCGCCATCATCGCGCGTCAATTGGGCATCCCGTGCGTGGTCGCCGTGGCTCGATTGAGTGAGATCACCAGCGGCACAATGGTTTTGCTCGACGGCGGTGCGGGGTCGATCACCGTCGAACCGGAGGAGTCCGAGGCGCGCGAACTCGTCGAGCGCAGTGTTGCGGAGGCAGCGCTTGTTGCTGCGTGGCGTGGCCCTGGCCGGACTGCTGACGGCACCGACGTCGCCATCCTGGCGAATGTCGCCGATGGTGTGTCGGCGCGTCGCGCGGCCGATGCGCCGGTCGAGGGGATCGGGCTGTTCCGCACCGAGTTGGCATTTCTCGACCGGGCAGAGGAACCCGATGTCGACGAGCAGACACGTCTGTACCGCGACGTGTTCGAGGCGTTCGCGGGCCAAAAAGTCGTCATCAGAACGCTCGACGCCGGCTCGGACAAGCCGCTGGCCTTCATCGAGCACCCGGACGAGGCGAACCCCGCACTCGGCGTGCGCGGTAACAGAATCGGCGATGACCACCCCGAAATCGTGCGAACTCAACTCGACGCGATCGCGCGCGCGGCAGAAGCATCCGGCACGACGCCGTGGGTCATGGCACCGATGATCGCCACGGCCGCAGAGGCTGCACAGTTCGCCGATCTCGTCCGTCAGCGTGGTCTGACGGCCGGCGTGATGATCGAGATCCCTGCAGCGGCAATTCTGGCGCCGGCGATCCTGGCCGAGGTCGACTTCGTGTCGATCGGAACCAACGACCTCACGCAGTACACGATGGCCGCCGACCGGATGTCGGCAGAACTTGCCGAACTGACCGACCCGTGGCAACCCGCGGTGCTCGCACTCATCTCGCAGGTCGCGACCGCCGGCGCCCAGCAGGGCAAACCCGTCGGCGTCTGTGGTGAGGCCGCGGCCGACCCGTCGCTCGCGTGTGTGCTCGTCGGACTGGGAGTCACCTCGCTGTCGGCGGCTCCGGCGGCGACAGCAGCAGTCGGGGCGAAGCTGTCGACGGTGACCATGGAGCAGTGCCGAGCCGCGGCCGCTGCCGCGCTTGCCACCTCGAGTCCGGCACTCGCCCGACGTGCCGCAGCCGAAAAACTCGACCACTGATACAGACCCCGCTGGTCAATGACCTGCGGGGCCCGGTTCAGCGCATCACACCCGGCGCATGACCGTCACGACCTTGCCGAGGATGGCGGCGTCGTCGCCGGGGATCGGATCGAAGAGCGGGTTGTGCGGCATCAGCCAGACGTGGCCGTCTTTGCGTTTGAAGGTCTTCACCGTCGCCTCGCCGTCGATCATCGCTGCGACGATGTCGCCGTTGTCGGCGACATTCTGCTGACGTACGACAACCCAGTCGCCGTCGCAGATCGCGGCGTCGATCATCGATTCGCCGACGACGCGCAGCAGGAACAACGAGCCCTCACCGACGAGCTCACGCGGGAGCGGGAAGACGTCTTCGACCGCCTCCTCCGCGAGAATCGGACCGCCCGCCGCGATACGGCCGAGTACCGGAACGAACGTGGGGGTCGGGAGATCTCCGTTGATGGCATCGGAGTGATGTGCATCGGGAGCCTCGGAGACGTTGACCGCTCGCGGACGGTTGGCGTCGCGCTTCAGCAGGCCCTTGCGCTCGAGAGTGCGCAACTGGTGTGCCACTGATGAGGTGGACGTGAGGCCGACGGCGTCGCCGATCTCTCGGATGCTCGGCGGATATCCACGCTCGCGTACCGACTTTCGGATCACATCGAGGACGCCACGCTGGCGATCGGTGAGTGTTGCCTCGGCGACGGCCGGATGGATCGGTGTCTCCTCGCCGCCTCCGCTCTTCTTGCCTTCGACGCTGCGACCGTTGCCCTTGGGCGACGTCGGGCTGCGTCGTGACTTCTCTGTCATCGGTTCCGTCCTTCCTGATGTTGATGCGGCTGCTGTTGTGAACCGGCTGCTGTTGTGGAGCAGGTGGTGGGGTGCGTCTTTCATCCATCGTCTGGCGCCGACAGTAGCGGAGGCCACTGACAACATCAAACATTTGTTCGACGTGTCGCAGGACTTTGTCGGACCCCTCTGGTAGAACTCGAACATCAGTGCATCGAACGCTTGATCGACCATTGGAGGTAGCGATGACCAGCTTGATGACCAACCCGGTGACCCGCACGATTCCCAGCCCGTCGAGTGCATCCGCGGCAACACCGCCGACCACCCGATCTGCAACGCCCCGACCTGCGTCGACGACGCGTTCTCGAGTTCACCGCGCCACGGTGGTCAGTGGACGCGCATCGTCGAATGCCGTGCGTAGCGAAGAGCTGCGTGTGGCGGGACATGTTCGAACAAGTGAGGTCCGACGGGCCGGCGCGGACGTCTCGCCGCAGCGCCGACGTCGGATTGCGTTCGATCACGGCACCTCTACACGTCCGGCAGGCACGCGATGCGCCGGTGGCGTCGGCGAGATGGTGGCTGCCCGTCGCCGGCGCGCAGCGGTCTTGGCGGTGCTCGCCGGAGTCGGGTTGGCGCTGACCGTGTGGGTCGTCGGGACCGTCGGTGCCGACTACCAGCGGGCGAGCATGCCGTCGTCGACCTCCACGCAGGTGGTCCACGTGCGTTCCGGTGAATCGCTGAGCTCGATCGCGGCGCGGGTCGCGCCCGATATGCCGCGTCAGACCGTCATCGACGAGATCATTGACCTCAACGATCTGCCGTCGAGCGGGCTGCGCGTTGGCCAACCGCTGGTCACACCCGCGTACCGCTGAGCGCTGGCGGTATTCTCGATGTCACAGGGTCCAGTCGGAAACCGACACGGTCACCGCTGCGGTCTCGCTTCCGCCGGTCGTCAGACGATCGGACCAAGCCAGATCGACGGAGCCGCTGCGTCCCGAGATTCGCACGAGGACTACATGCGCTGCCCGTTTTGCAAGAACGAAGACACCAAGGTCGTCGATTCGCGTGTCGCCGATGAGGGGCAGGCGATCCGCCGACGTCGCGCGTGCAGCGAATGTGGGCGACGTTTCTCCACGGTTGAGAGTGCTGTTCTGGCAGTCGTGAAGCGCAACGGAGTGACCGAGCCGTTCAGCAGAGAAAAGGTGATGCGCGGGGTGCGCCGCGCGTGCCAGGGACGTCACGTGAACGAAGACGATCTCGCACAGTTGGCTCAGCAGGTCGAAGACGCGGTGAGATCGTCGGGTTCCGCTGAGATCCCCAGCAACGAGGTCGGTCTGGCCATTCTCGGCCCGCTGCGCGACCTCGACGAGGTGGCATATCTACGTTTCGCCTCGGTCTATCGCTCATTCGATTCGCTCGAAGACTTCCAGCGTGAGATCGACGACCTCCAGGGCAACCTCACCGGTTCCCACGAAGGCGCAGACGACCTCGACACCCCGCCCACAGCCGACTCAGCGACCAGTCCAGCGCGTCCGGTCTCAACCGAGTCGGTCAAGAGCTCGTAGCGCCCGCTTCTCCGAAATGGGATAGGCGGTCCCGAGCTTCTGGGCGAAGAGGCTGACCCGAAGTTCCTCGACAATCCACTGCGCTTCCTCGCTGACGGCGTCTCGGCGCGATTCGGGAAGCTGAGTCAGGCGCTGGTTCCAGCGCTCGGTGACCCTGTCGATGGCGGCCATTCCATCGCGGTCGCGAGTGGCTGCGGCAGGGAGTTGCTCGAGACGCTGCCGTGCGGCGGTCAGGTATCGCGGAACGTGCTGCAGGTGTTCGCGTGCCGTGGCCAGGACGAATCCGTCGAAGACCAGATTGCTGAACTGTTCGGCGACGTCGTCGCATGCTGTTTGACCTGAATGGCGGTCGATCTCGGCACGTAGGGGAGCCACCTCGCGCAAGACCTCGACGGCGAGTGCGAAGTACTCCGGCGCCGCCGCTGAGATGCGCGGTCGCAGTGTCGAGACGAGCTCGTCGAAGGCCGACGGCGTGCGGATCGAGCCCAGATCGACTGTTGCGGGAGCGATGTCGCGAATCGCCCTGCGGGTGCAGTCGGAATACAGCGCGTCGGGCGATGCGTAGGGACTCTGACTCAGTGCCAGTCGATCGGCCGGGTCGAGCCCGGCGCTGATCTTGCGTGAGAGTGGCGCGATCGCGTGGTCGAGCAGTTCGATGACGGCACCGTGCAGTTGCGTACGGCGTTGTGCGTCCGACGTCGCGAGCGTCCGTGCCACCCCACGGTTGCGCTCTCCGTCGACAACCTCGAGTGACGGATAGCGTGTGATCTGTTGTCCGGCAACGGTATCGACGCTCGACTCGGCAAGTGTTCCGATTCCGTCGGCCGTCCACGTCGTGTACACCCGACGCGGCGTCGGCGCGGGCGCGTCGCCCTCGACGCGTCGACGGAGGTCGGCGAGGGACTTGCCGGTGGCGACCGACTCCTCTCGCTCGTCGATCACGACGAAGTTCATCCGAAGGTAGGCGGGGAGTCGCTCGGGAGCGAAGTCGTCGGCCGCAATCGTCTGCCCGGTGATCGTCGCCAGTTCACGCGCGAGGCCGGTGGTGAGTGGCTCTCGGCGTGGGGTGAGGCGAGACAGCGCGAGATCGGCGAATCGCCCGGCAGGGGCCATCGTTTTGCGGATGGTCTTGGGAAGTGTCTTGATCAACTCGGTGGCGAGTTCGCTGCGCATTCCCGGGACCAGCCAGTCAAAACCAGCAGGGCGCACGTGCCGCAGCAGTGGACGCGGAATGAGTACGGACACACCGTCATCGGGCGCGCCGGGCTCGAACCGGTAGCGCAGACGGTAGCGGGTATCGCCCTGTTGCCACTCGCCGGGATAGTCGGCATCGGCGACGTGGACGTCGGCGGCGACGTCTTCCGGGGTGAGGTCGAGCAGCGCCTGGTCGGCTCGGCGCGCCTTCTTCCACCACGTGTCGAAGTGGCGTGCCGAGGTGACCTCGGCGCCGATGCGATGGTCGTAAAAGTCGAACAGTTGGTCTTCGGTGATCACCACGTCGCGGCGTCGGGCACGGTGTTCGACTTCGGCGGCGTCGGACAGCAGCGCCCGATTGCGTTCGAAGAACGGATGATTCGTCTTCCAATCGCCTTCGACGAGGGCGTGCCGGATGAACATGTCGCGCGCCGCCGCGGGGTCGATGGGGCCGTAGTCGACGCGGCGTCGGGCCACCAACGGGACGCCGTAGAGCGTCGCACGTTCGTATGCCATCGTCGCACCGCGCTTCGACGACCAGTGCGGCTCGCTGTATGTGCGTTTGACCAGGTCGCCTGCGAGTCGTTCGGCCCACAGCGGGTCGATTCCCGCGACGGTGTGCGCGAAAAGTCGTGACGTTTCCAGGATCTCGGCGGCCATCAGGAACGCGGGCGGCTTCTTGGAGAGTGACGAGCCGGGGAAGATCATCAGGGTCGTGTTGCGTGCGCCGGTGTACTCCCGACCCTCGGCGTTTCGCGCGGCGATGTTGCTCAGGAGCCCGGACAGTATCGCCTGGTGGATCGCATCGGTGTGGTGCGACGCCTCGGCCTCGCCGGAAGTCTTCGACGCCCCAGACTCTTTCGACGCCCCAGACTCTTTCGACGCCCCAGACTCTTTTGACGCCCCAGACTCTTTCGATGTTCCGGCGTCGTTCGTCGACCAGCCGAGATCGTCGACGATGCGCCGTAGCTGTCGGTGCAGATCCTGCCATTCGCGGATGCGGAGGTAGTGGAGGAACTCGCGCTCGCAGGTGCGGCGGAACTGGTTGCCGGACAGTTCCTGTCGTTTCTCCTGGAGGTAGCGCCACAGTGCGAGGTAGCCCATGAAGTCGGACCCTGGCACGACGAACCGCTTGTGCGCGGCGTCGGCAGCCTCGCGATGATCGCCGGGCCGCTCACGGACGTCGGGAATCGACAGTGCGGCGGCAATGACCAGAACGTCGGCGAGACAACCGGATTCGTGTGCGGCGATCAGCATGCGCGCGACCCTCGGCTCGACCGGGATGCGCGACATCGTGCGTCCGACAGGTGTCAATCGCGGTGTGGTGTCGGTCTTGTCGGTCGTCGTGATCGCACCGAGCTCGGTGAGAACTCCGATGCCGTCGCGGATTCCGCGCGCGTCGGGAGGTTGGACGAAGGGGAAGTCGGCGATGTCGCCGAGCCGCAGCGACGCCATCTGCAGGATGACCGAGGCGAGGTCGGTGCGGAGGATCTCGGGGTCGGTGAAGGCGGGGCGGGCGTCGAAGTCGGCCTCGCTGTACAGGCGGATGCAGATGCCGGGGGCGACTCGCCCGCACCGTCCGGCGCGCTGGCGGGCGCTCGCCTGCGAGATCGGTTCGACCGGAAGTCGATGGATCTTGGTGCGCGCCGAGTATCGCGAGATGCGTGCGGTGCCCGTGTCGATGACGTAGCGGATGCCCGGGACGGTCAGCGATGTCTCGGCGACGTTGGTGGACAACACGATTCGATTGCCACGTGACGGTGTGAACACCTTCTGTTGTTCGGCGATCGACAAACGTGCGTACAGCGGAACCACCTCGGCACCCGCCGCGACGCGGCGGGACAGCGAGTCCGCCGCCTCACGGATGTCACGTTCGGTGGGCAGAAACACCAGGATGTCGCCACCGGCGTTGCTGCGCCCCCACAACTCGTCGATGGCGGCGTCGATGCCCTGGATCTGGTCGAGGTCGGCGTGCTCGCCGCCACCGCGTTCGTCACCGGTGTCGGGGCCGTCGGAGGAGACGAGCGGGCGGTAGCGGACGTCGACGGGGTACGCCCGCCCCGACACCTCGAGGACGGGGACCTCGGCGTCGGGTGTCGTGAAATGCCGCGCAAATCTGTCGGGTTCGATCGTCGCCGACGTGATGATGAGCTTGAGGTCGGGGCGACGAGGGAGCAGTCGGTGCAGGTAGCCGAGGATGAAATCGATGTTGAGGCTTCGTTCGTGCGCCTCGTCGATGATCAGCGTGTCGTAGGCGCGCAGCATCGGATCGGTGGCGATCTCGCGGAGCAGGATGCCGTCGGTCATCACCTTGACGAGAGTGTCGGCGCCGGAGCGGTCCGAGAACCTCACCGAGTACCCCACGGCATCGCCGATCTCGGTGTTCGTCTCGTCGGCGATACGCCGTGCCACGGAACTCGCGGCGATACGCCTCGGCTGGGTGTGACCGATGGCGCCGCGCACGCCTCGGCCGAGCTCCAGGCAGATCTTGGGAAGCTGGGTGGTCTTGCCCGATCCGGTTTCGCCCGCGATCACCACGACCTGGTGAGCGGAGATCGCGGCGGCGATCTCTTCGCGGGCCTCCGAGACCGGCAGTTCCGGTGGGAACTCGAGCACCGGAACGGATGCTCGACGACGCTCGATGC
The DNA here is from genome assembly GCF_001665905.1 of Gordonia sp. 852002-50395_SCH5434458. Lineage (NCBI taxonomy): Bacteria > Bacillati > Actinomycetota > Actinomycetes > Mycobacteriales > Gordoniaceae > Gordonia > Gordonia sp. 852002-50395_SCH5434458. The sequence continues at coordinate 1,589 of NZ_LZTC01000053.1, read as the reverse complement.
GTCGTGAGGCGGCGTCGATGTCGCGCGAGAGTGCCGCCACCGCATCGGCGTTCGACGACGCACCGAGCTTGTCGACGCGGCGTCGGAGGCGGTGTTGGTCGACGATCGTCAAGTCGGTGAGTCGACGTCGAAGCGAGCGTTGATCCGTCGAAGAAGGCTGCGTCGCCGCGGCGGTGGAGTCGCCGGGCTGTGATTCGGGGGAGACGGACATGATCTTTCAAGGATATGTGTCGATACATGGTGGGACGCAGTCCGACCTCTCGCCGGTGAACGTACTGACGACCCTGAGTGCCCTGACCGCGATGCCGCCGGGCATCATTGACCCCATGTCAGGTTCACTGTGGCACGGATTCGCCGATATGGGGTCGGTCAGCGCAAGCGGCCCATTTGTGATCACGCGGGGTGAGGGCACCCGCGTGTGGGACCGCGATGGCAACGAGTATCTCGACGCCACCGCCGGTCTGTGGTTCACCAACATCGGTCACGGGCGCACCGAGGTCGCGCAGGCGGTGGCCGATCAGCTCTCGACGCTCGCGCACTACTCGGGATTCGGCGATCTCACCGCAGACGTCACCGACGCGCTCGCCGACCGGCTTGCGACCATCGCGCCGGTTCCCGAGAGCAAGATCTTCTTCACCTCCGGCGGAAGCGACTCGATCGACACCGCTGCGAAACTCGCGCGGCGTTACTGGGTGGAGGTCGGCAAGCCGGAGAAGACGATCATCGTCGGTCGGACCAAGGCCTACCACGGCATGCATGTCGCGGGCACCTCGCTCGCAGGCATCCCCGGTAACCACGACGGCTACGGCACCCTGATGCCCGACGCGCAGACCGTCGAGTGGGACGACGCCAAAAGCCTGCTCGGTCTGATCGAACGCGTCGGCGCCGACAAGGTCGCCGCGTTCTTCTGCGAGCCGATCATCGGTGCGGGCGGCATCTACCTTCCGCCCGATGGTTATCTGGCCGAGGTCCGACAGATCTGCCGTGACAATGACGTGCTGTTCGTCGCCGACGAAGTGGTGACCGGCTTCGGCCGTATCGGCGGCGAGAGCTGGTTCGCGTCAACGCGCTTCGACCTCCAACCCGACATGATGACCACGGCCAAGGGCTTGACATCGGGATATGTCCCGATGGGTGCGGTGTTCATCGCGCCGCGTGTCGCCGAACCCTTCTACGCCGGTGGTGTTTGGTGGCGTCACGGCTACACCTACGGCGGCCACGCGGGAGCCGCGGCAGCCGCGATGGCCAACCTCGACATCATCGAGCGGGAGGGCCTCCTAGCCGAGGCGGCGAGGCTCGAGGGCGACCTGGCAGACAAGCTCGCCCCGCTCGCCGACCTCGCCGCGGTCTCCGAGGTGCGCACCGGACTGGGTGCTGTGACGGCCGTCCAACTCGCCGACCCGGCGCAGGCGCCCGCAGCGGTCGGTGCCCTGCGTAAGCACGGCGTGAGCACTCGCGCCGCAGGCCAGGGCGCGCTGCAGGTGTCGCCATCGTTCGTGATGACGACAGCGGAGGTCGGCGAGCTGGCCGACCGTATCGGCGCAGCGCTGGGCTGAGTCGATTGACGCCGGCCCGGTCAAAGCTGGGCT
>NZ_LZTC01000052.1:0-15371 GCF_001665905.1 Gordonia sp. 852002-50395_SCH5434458 | reverse complement strand
GCTCCCCCCCCCCCCCCCCCCCCCCCGCCCCCCCCCCCCCCCCCCTTTTTTTTTTCAAGCAGAACACGGCATACGAGCTGAGCGCTAGTCTCGTGGGCTCGGAGATGTGTATAAGAGACAGAGCGCCCACCCCGCTGGTCGAGCTGGTCGAGCGCCCACCCCGCTGGTCGAGCCCACCCCGCTGGTCGAGCCTGTCGAGACCACTTCTTGCCTCCGGCGCAACGCTGCTCGACGCCGCGCGGCGGCCGTGCCACGCTCGACGCATGAGCACTGCACACGGTCAGCAGAACACAGGCGACCAGAACCCGCACACGGCGGCCGAGTGGGACGCGAGGTACGCCGACACCGAGCGCCTCTGGACGTCGAACGTGAATCCCTCCTTGATCGCGGAGGCCTCCGACCTCGCGCCGGGCACCGCGCTCGACGTCGGAAGTGGTGAAGGCGCCGATGCCCGTTGGCTCGCCGAGCGCGGCTGGCAGGTCACTGCGATCGACATCTCGCAGGTCGCCGTCGACCGCGCCCGGGGGAGCTTCCCCGGACCCGAGATCACCTGGCTGCAAGCAGATCTCGTCGTCGACGACGTCCCGGGTCGCGACTTCGGGCTTGTCGCGGCGCACTACTTCCCCATCCTCGCCGAAAACCGTGCGGTGGCACAGAAACTCGTCGACGCTGTCGGGCCGGGCGGCTCACTGCTGGTGGTGGCACACGCGCCAGAAGGTGTGCGCGCGCACGGATTCGACCCCGCCGACTACGTGCAACCGGACGACATCGCGACCCTGCTCGAGGGCCGGTCCACGGACGGTGAATCCAACGAAGGCGACTGGGAGATCCTCACCCATGAGACTCGTCCGCGCGGCATCCCCGCGGGCGGCGGGCACCACATCGACGACGTGGTGCTGCATGCGCGCAGGTTGCCAGCCCGATAGCAGTCAGCGCTAGCTCCAGTCGCGCTGCGACCGCTTCGACCAGTAGTCGGCGGGCGGCTCGGGCAGCGCGACGAGTTCCGCGAGGACTGCGGGTTCGAGTGTCACGGTGTTCGCGGCGACGTTGCTGTCGACCTGCTCGACGCTCACCGCACCCGACAACACGTATGCGGCCCACGGCTGGGCCAGCGCGGCCGCCAACGCGACCTGGTCGGCGGGCACATCCAGTTCGGCCGCAACACGGTCGACGGCGCGTCGGGCGTCGGAATCGTCGTCGACGCCGGGCGCCAACCGACCGTTGGCCATGCCCTCCTTCACGACCACCGACAGGCCCGCCTCCGCGGCCTCCGCCAGCGCTGGTCCCACCGACGTCTCCAGCAGATTCCACGTCGACTGGACGACCCTGAAGAGCGGCGCCCCACCGATCTCGATCGAGATCGCTTGTCGCACAACGCCGGCCTGCGACGGACCCGACGTCGAGAAGCCGATGCGGTAGCCGTCGTCGCGCACTCGGGCGAGAGCGTCGAGCAGTGCGGGGTTGCTCAGTGCCGGGCTGTCGGGTGTCAGTGAGTGGATCTGGTAGATGGAGAGTGCTTCGCCGAGTATCGAATGGCTCGCCGTCCACTGGTCGACGAACTCGCCGAGACTGTGGTCCTTCACCTCGTGGACCGCGGCGTCGAGTTCCCATTCGCCGACGTAGCGGTAACCCCACTTCGAGGCGACGACCACGTCGTCGACGTCGGGTCGATCACTCAACCAGTCCGCGAGGAACTGCTCCGACAATCCGTACGACCGCGCGCAGTCGAGGTAGCGCACCCCGTCGGCGTAGGCGGCGTCGAGCACTGCGTACGTGCGCGCACGCATGTCCTCGATGCTGCGCTCGTCGCCGAGGTCGTAGTCTCGGCCCGTCGTGATGTATGCCGGACGGCCGACGGCTGCCAGGCCCAGTCCGATTGTGGCACTTGGTGTTGTCACTTCTCGACCTCGTAAACCCCGTCGACGGTGTTCGCTCGCGTGATGACCTGCATGCGTTCGAGTCTATCGAGCGACGCTGCTCACTAGGTGAGCGCCGCGCGCACCGAGGCAGCAGTGTCGGCTTCGAGGCACCGTTCGACGAGCCTGGGGTTGGTCGTGACATCGATACCACGTACTGCCTGTTTGATCGGAGGTACGGCGCGGGGAGCGACGCTCAACTCGCGAACCCCAAGCGCAACAAGGAGATCGGTTGCCGTCTCGTCGGCTGCCAACTCTCCGCAGACCGCTACGAGACGGTCGGGTCCGGCACCGCGGCAGACCCTGTTGATCAGTGTGACGACTGCGGGATCGAGTGGATCGGCAAGCGCTGCAACGGAAGTGTTGCCGCGTTCTGCGGCCAACGTGTACTGCGTGAGGTCGTTGGTACCGATACTGAAGAAGTTGACGTGCGGCGCGAAGGCGGCGGTCTTGAGGGCTGCTGCGGGGACCTCGATCATGATTCCCACCTCGAGTCCCGCCGGTTCACCACGTCCGACGGAAGTGATCGCGGCGTCGAGATGCTCTCGAGCAGTAAGTAACTCGTCGACGGTGGTCACCATCGGGAACATGACGCTGATCGGGGTCTGGTGCGCGACAGTGACGATGGCTCGGAGCTGGTCGTCGAAGAGGGTCTTCTCCGCCAGTGCGAGGCGGAGCCCACGAAGACCGAGGAAGGGGTTCTCTTCGGCGGGTTGCGGTGCGAACCGTAGTGGTTTGTCGCCTCCGACATCGAGTGTGCGCAGTGTGATGCGTTGGCCGCCAAGGGCATCGGCCATCGCGAGGTAGGTGTCGATCTGCTCGTCGACGGAGGGTGGCTGCGCACGGTCGAGGTAGAGGAATTCGGTACGGACCAATCCTGAACCGTCCGCGCCGCTTTCGGCGGCGGCGCGTGCATCCTCGACGGAACCGAGGTTGGCTGCCACCAGTATTCGCGTGCCGTCGGCGGTGCTCGCGGACTCGTGCGCCGATGCCCGGGCGAGTTCTCCGCGCTCTGCGGCACGCGACGCCTCGCCGCGTAGCCGTTCGAGGGTCTGACTGTCAGGGTCGACGATGATCTCGCCGGTCGATCCGTCGAGGGCGACGGTGACACCGGGTTCGGTGGCCAAGACGTCGGGGCCCGCCGCGACGACTGCGGGGATACCTCGCGCGCGGGCGAGGATTGCGGCGTGACTGGTTGGGCTCCCGCCCGCGAGGATGACGCCTGCGACCTTCTCGGCGTCGAGGACGGCCGCCTGTGCCGGCAGCAGATCGTCGACGACGAGGACGCCGGTGCCATCGATAGTCGCGTCCGGAATGCCGGCCAGCTTGCGCAGTACCTGCTGCCCGACCGCGCGCACGTCGACGGCGCGTTCGCGCAGGTAGGGATCGTCGACGGCGCGCCATTCGTTTTCGACGGCCGCCACTGCCTCCGCCCACGCGCGCGATGCGGGCACGCCGGACTCGATGCGCTCGAGAGCTGCGGCCACGAGATCCGGATCGTCGAGCATCACCAGGTGGGCGTCGAAGATGGCGGCGTCGGCGGGGCTGTGCTGTGCCGTCGTGGCGCGGAGGCTCTCGATGTCGGCGCGTACAGCGTCGAGGGCGTCGCGCAGTCTGGCGGACTGGGCGTCGGCGGAGTCGAACTGTTCGTCCGGGGGCTCGACGTCGACGACCGCGGGAGTGAACACCGGACCGATCGCGATCCCGGGCGACGCGGGCAGGGCGGGGTGGTCTCGACAAGCTCGACCAGCGGTAGGGGCGGCTCGACCGGCGGGAGTTGACGCTCGACCAGCATAGGGGACAGCTCGACCTGCGGAAGAGGCGGGGGCTTCCTCCTCGCCAAAGCGGTTGCGCGCCAGCGCGGTCAGATGCTCGACGGCGGCCTGTGCGTCTGGGCCGCTCGCGCCGATCTCGAGGTGCTGGCCGCACCGCACGGCGAGGCCGGCGACCTGCGACAGGCTCCTCGCCGACGCTGGACCGGCGCCGGTGTCGAGGTTGCGCAGCGTGACCTCGGCGTCGAATTGCCCTGCCTCCGTGACCAATCGGGCGGCGGGTCGGGCGTGGAGGCCATGCGGGTTCTCGACCTCGACGACGGCGGACTCACCGCCTGGCGACATATCCTCACCACTCGCCGGCAGATCCTCGACGCCCAGCGCCGATCGCTTCGGCGTCAGCGCCTGCCCCGCCTCGGCAGCGACGTCGGAGGGTGAAGCCCCAGAGGCGGCGGTCACGGCCGCGGCCATGAGTCCCTCCACCAGTGGTGCCGCAGACAGCATGGTGCGCTCGCGGACCTCCGGATCGATCAGTTCGAGCGCGAGTTCGGCTGACAGAACAGCACTTCCGAGATCCATCAACACCACGACGCCCTGGCCGTCGTCCGCCTTCTCGATCGCGTCGACGATGGCCGTGGCGTCGGTGCCGAAGGTCTCGGCGTCGAGTCCTGCGGCGACGGCGATGCGCGTCGTCGATCCGTGGAGCATCTCCGATGCCAGTGCCACCGCGGCGTCGGCAAGCGCTCTGCTGTGGGAGACGACCACCAGCCCGGTCATGGCGTGCCGGCCGCGTTCACGGCTTCGGCGAGTGCGTCGACGAGCATCGTCGCGCTCGTCGCTCCCGGATCCTGATGTCCGACGCTGCGCTCTCCGAGATACGACGCACGACCCTTGCGGGCCACCATGTCGACGGTCGAGTCGCGTCCGGCAGCGGCAGCGTCGGCGGCGACCTGCAGTGCTTTCGGCAGTGCTGCGCCGTCGGCGAGCGCGGCGTCGAGGGCGTCGCAAGCGGGGTTGAGTGCGTCGAACATGGTCTTGTCGCCAGCCTGTGCGTGCCCGCGGTCGACCACACCGGCGAGCCCCGCACGCAGGGCCGCGGCGAGTGTTGCGTCGTCGATCTCCGTGCTGTCGCCGATGGCGCCCGCCATCCGCAGCAGCAGGGTGCCGTACAGCGGGCCGCTGGCTCCGCCTACCTTGCTGACGAGTGTCATGCCGGCCTTCTTCAATAGCGGTCCCGGCAGGTCCGGACTGTCGGCGAGTCCGTCGACGACGGCGGTCATGCCGCGTTCCATGTTCGATCCGTGGTCGGCGTCGCCGATCGCGGCGTCGAGTTGGGTCAGTTCGTCGACGTTGGCCACTACGTCGCTGGTGAACAGACGGAGCCAGGTCGCGATGGTGTCAGTGGTGATGGTTGTCATGACGTGCCCTTTCGATCAAGCCCAGTGCAGGTTCGGTGTGTCGACCGGAGCGTCCCACAGTTCGGTGAGCTCGTCGTCGAGTCGCAGCAGCGAGACCGAACAGCCCGCCATGTCGAGGCTGGTGACGTAGTTGCCGACGAGGGTGCGCGTTGCCGTGATGCCTGCGGCGTCGAGGAGTCGTGAGAACTCGGCGCACATCAGATAGAGCTCGATCAGGGGTGTCCCACCGAGGCCGTTGACCAGCAGGACTACCCCGTTCTCACCGACGGTGAAGTCGAGGTCTGCGAGAACCGGATCGATCAGCATCTGCGCCATCTCGTTCGCCGAAGGCAGTTCGACGCGTTTGCGGCCCGGTTCGCCGTGGATGCCGACGCCGAGTTCGATCTGATTCTCGGGCAGATCGAACGTCGGGTGACCGACCGCGGGGACCGTGCAGGAGGTGAGGGCGAGGCCCATGGTGCGCGCGTTGTCATCTGTCTTGCGTGCCAGTCGGGCGACTTCGGCGAGGTCGGCGCCGCGCTCGGCGACCGCCCCGGCGATCTTCTCGACGAAGACCGTGCCCGCGACACCGCGTCGACCGACGGTGAAGCTGCTGTCGGTGACCGCAACGTCGTCGTCGACGATGACAGACACCACCTCGACGTCGGCAAGCTCTGCGGCCATCTCGAAGTTCATCACGTCGCCGCTGTAGTTCTTCACGATGTGCAACACGCCAACCCCACCGTCGACACCGCTGGTGGCGGCCAGGATCTGGTCGGGAACGGGCGATGTGAAGACCTCGCCGCAGGCGGCGGCGTCGAGCATGCCCGGACCGACGAAGCCGCCGTGCAGTGGCTCGTGTCCGCTCCCTCCGCCGGAGACCAACCCGACCTTTCCTCTGCGCGGTCCCTCGGCGCGGAAGATCACCCTGTTCTCGTGGTCGACGCGCAGTCGGGGATGCGCGGCCGCAACCCCGCGCAGTGCGTCGGCCAGCACATCGGCCGGCTCGTTGATGAATTTCTTCATGAGCCACAACTCCTACGGGGGCGTGCGGTGACGCCGATTGATTCATTCGGCATTATCGAATGAAACGTCACACTACGCCACACAAGATGTGACGGGCAATACTTTTCACAGATGGAACCGAGGAGATCTCGCCTCGAGCAGATGGCTGAAGCGATTGCTGCGAGAATGTCGGGATGATTCAGTCCGTAGACCGCGCGCTCCGCGTGCTCACGGTGCTTGCGGGCGACCACAGGATGAGTCTCGGACAGATCGCCGAGAGGCTCGAGCTGCCGCCGTCGACCGTCCACGGCATCGTCCGCACGCTGCTCGCCCACCGGATGGTCGTGCAGGAGCGCGACTCGGGTCGCTACCGCCTCGGACCTGCGGTTCTCACCTTCGGCAACGTCTACCTCGACAGCCTCGAAATGCGCGCGCGGATCGCTCCGTGGGCCGAGGATCTCGCACGACGCAGCGGACTCGCGGTCCGCACCGCGGTGATGCTCATCGACGACGTCGTGGTGGTCCATCACCAGCCAAGGCTCGACGGTTCGCGGCAGATGCCCGAGGTCGGAATCGTCATCCCCGCGCATGCGTCGGCGCTGGGCAAGGCCATCATGGCGTTCGACGCCAAGCTGACCGACGACATTCTCGGCGCCGACCTGCGTGACATGACCGGCTCGACCCTCACCGACCCGGCGGCCCTGCGCGCGACGCTCGCCGATGTGCGCGCGACCGGTCTCGCCGAGTCAGTCGAAGAGGCTGTGCTCGGAGAGTGCGAACTCGCAGCCGTCTTGACCGATCGGATGGGCGGTCCGATCGGAGCTGTCGGCGTCGTCGCCGACGTCGAGCAGTGGCCACTCGAGTCGTCGGTCGCGTCCATGCTGCGTGACGTCGCCCGCAACACCTCGCGCGAGCTGGGCGCTGCCACCTGGCCTCCCGCGGTTCAGGACGACCGCGCCACCGACAAGGACGCGTGGCGGCGGAGGTCTCGCACGGGTTGATCGTCACCGGTCTGGCGTAGAGAAAAGTCAGACCCGCATGCGAACATGTGTTCTATGCGGATCGAGCGACGCGAGCGGCACGAGGCGTCGATACTGCACGCCGATCTCGACTCGTTCTATGCGTCGGTCGAGCAGCGCGACAACCCGGCGCTACGTGGCCGGCCGGTGCTTGTCGGTGGGGGTGTCGTGCTCGCCGCAAGCTACGAGGCCAAGGCGTTCGGCGTGCGGTCGCCGATGCCGGGCCACGAGGCGCGGGCGCTGTGCCCGCGCGCGATCGTGGTGCCGCCGCGCTTCGACGCCTACGTCGAGGCCAGCCGCGCGGTCTTCGAGATCTTCCACGACACCACGCCCATCGTCGAGGGCATCTCGGTCGACGAGGCGTTCCTCGACGTCGCGGGCCTGCGCCGGGTGTCGGGAACGCCGGTCGAGATCGCGGAGCGTCTGCGTACACGCGTCCGCGCCGAGGTGGGACTGCCGATCACCGTGGGTCTTGCGCGCACCAAATTCCTCGCGAAGGTTGCCAGCGCCGTCGGCAAACCGGACGGGCTGCTCGAAGTGGCACCGGGAACCGAGATCGCGTTCTTGCACCCGCTGCCGGTTCGGAGGCTGTGGGGCGTCGGACCGGTGACCGAGGCCAAACTCCACGACGCGGGCGTCACCACGGTCGGCGGGATCGCCCGGCTCGGCGAGCGTTCGCTCAAGCACATCGTCGGGCCGGGCTCTGCGCGTCACCTCTTCGCGCTGTCGATGGCCACCGATCCGCGTCGTGTCGAGACCGGGCGTCGACGCTCGTCGATCGGTTCGCAACGAGCGCTCGGTCGCCGACCGAAGAGCGAAGCCGACCTCGAAGCGACCGTCGTCGCGATCGTCGAACGCCTCGGACGTCGCCTCCGCAATGCCGAACGAGTCTGTCGCACAGTCGTATTGCGTCTCCGATTCGACGACTTCTCGCGTGCAACCCGATCGCGGACACTCTCCGACGTCACCGATCGCACCGACGTGATCATGTCGTCGGCGCGTGGATTGCTCGACGACGCCCTGCCCGTGATCCGCGACCGTGGCTGCACGTTGATCGGGTTGTCGCTCACCGGACTCGACGAGCGTGACTCGATACAGCTGACACTGCCCTTCGATCAACCCGACCCCGCCGACCGCCGGGTGCGCGCTGTCGGGGCGTCGAGTCCACTCAGCGGTCGGGGCGCTCACCTCGACACCGCGATGGACGATCTGAGAACGCGATTCGGCCGCGACGCCGTCACCCGCGGCGTACTCCTGGGGCGCCACCACGGCGACGACGCCCCGATGCTTCCGGACTGAGTGGCGGCTTTGCACCTCGGAAACGGCCCGCTGGGTAACACCTTGGGCGAATTTACGGTGAAGAGCCGCGCGCGCGGCTTGGTGTCCGCGTAGAACTGATGGAAGGGGGAATGGATAAGAGCACCATCAGGAGTCGACGAGTTCGAAGGGAACCCGCATGACCGAGGTCTCCACCCAACAGCGCGCGTACGAGCAGGCGGATCTTGACGCCGACCTGCGATGGTGGGCGGCGGCGAATTACCTCACCGTCGCCCAGATTTATCTGCAAGACAATGTCTTGCTGCGCGAACCACTTTCGCGCGACCACATCAAGCCTCGGCTGCTCGGCCACTGGGGAACCAGCCCGGGACTCTCGGCGATCTACACGGTGCTGAATCGGATCATCAAGGAGTCCGACAGTTCGTGGCTGTACATCACCGGCCCCGGACATGGCGGCCCGGCGCTTGTCGCGAACACCTACCTCGAAGGCACCTACACCGAGGTCTACCCGAAGATCTCTCTCGACGCCGACGGCGTGAAGCGTCTCTGCCGTCAGTTCTCGACGCCCGGCGGCATCCCCAGTCACGTGAGCGTGCAGACCCCGGGAAGTATCCACGAGGGCGGCGAGCTCGGATATGCACTGGTACACGCAGCCGGCGCGGCCTACGACAACCCCGACCTGACCGTCGCATGTGTCATCGGCGACGGTGAGGCCGAGACCGGCCCGCTGTCGGGATCATGGAAGATTCCCGCCTTCCTCAACGCCGCGCGCGACGGCGCCGTGCTGCCGATCCTGCACCTCAATGGAGCGAAGATCGCAGGTCCGACGGTCCTCGGCCGCAGTACCGATGCCGAGGTGACCGACTATCTACGCGGTCAGGGCTGGATTCCGACGTTCGTCGAGGGCGACGATCCGGCTCAGGTGTTCTCCGATCTGCGTGCAGCGATCGTGGAGGCCCGTCGTCGGATCGGTGAGATCCAGTCCGAGGCCCGCGCCGACGGCGCCGGGTCGACGCTGCCCGACACCCACTGGCCCGCAATCGTATTGCGCACACCAAAGGGCTGGACCGGACCGAAAGAGGTCGACGGCAAGAAGATCGAGGGCACGCACTGGGCGCATCAGGTGCCGCTGTCGGGTGTGCGGGAGAACCCCGAGCACCTCGCGATCCTCGAGGAGTGGCTGAAGTCGTACAAGCCGGAGGAGATCTTCGACGACAACGGCGCCATCGTCGAATCGATTGCCTCGCTTGCACCTGTGGGTGATCTCCGGATGGGTGCGACGCCGTATGCCAACGGCGGACGGTTGCTCTCGCCGCTGCGACTGCCACCGATCGAGCAGTACGCGCTCGACATCCCCGAACCGGGCGACGTCTCGTTCGAAACGACCCGTGTTCTCGGCGAGTTCATGCGCGACATCTACACGCAGAACTCCGACGCCGACGGAGGAGGCACCTTCCGACTCTTCTGCCCGGACGAGACGTCGAGTAATCGACTCGGAGCGGTCTTCGAGGTCACCGACCGCGCGTGGCAGCTTCCGGTCACCGAATACGACGACAACCTCTCGCCGTCGGGTCGTGTGATGGAGGTGCTCAGCGAGCACCTGTGCCAGGGCTGGCTCGAGGGCTACACGTTGACCGGTCGGCACGGTGTGTTCGCGACCTACGAGGCGTTCGCGATGGTGAGCGCATCGATGGTGGTGCAGCACACCAAGTGGTTGCAGCACGCGGCGACGCTCCCGTGGCGTGAGCCCGTCGCGTCGCTCAACATCCTGCTGACGTCGACGTGCTGGCGAAACGACCACAACGGGTTCTCTCACCAGGGCCCTGGACTGATCGACCTCGTGCTTCCACTCTCGCCCGAGGTGGTCCGCGTGTGGCTGCCGCCGGACTCGAACTCGCTGCTGTCGATCTCGGATCACTGCTTCCGCAGCCGCGATCACGTCAACCTGATCGTCGTCGACAAGCAGCCGCATCTGCAGTACCTCTCGCTGGAGGAGGCCAACAAGCAGGCCGCCGCCGGAGCGTCGATCTGGGATTGGGCAGGCACCGAGAATGTCGAGGGCGAGCTACCCGACATCGTGCTCGCCAGCGCGGGCGACGTTCCGACGCAGGAGATCCTCGCCGCCGCGCAGTTGCTGCGCGAATGGGTGCCGTATCTGCGTGTGCGCGTGGTGAACGTGATGGACCTGATGGTGCTGCTGCCGCAGAACGATCACCCGCACGGACTCTCCGACGACAAGTTCAACGAGCTGTTCACGCGCGACGTCGACGTGGTGTTCGGCTTCCACGGCTACCCGCGCGCGATCCACCAGTTGGTGCACGGGCGTACCCATCCGGGACGCTTCCACGTGCGCGGCTTCTCCGAACAGGGCACGACCACAACACCGTTCGACATGGTGGTGCTCAACAAGATGAGCCGCTACCACCTGGTGATCGAGGCGCTGCGTCGAGCACGCCGCGCGCCCGAGAAGGCCGAGGAGCTGGTGGCGTACTGCAACAACCAGCTCGCCCGCCACCACGACTACGTCCGCGAGCACTTCGAGGACCTCCCCGAGGTGCGCGACTGGAAGTGGTCATCCCCGAGCGGCTCACGGGACTAGGCGCGCCCGACGTCGGGTGGTCGCGCCACCCGACGTCGAGCAGCCGTGCGCGGGCCCAACCACCCGGCCCGACGCCGAGCGCCGACATCGCCCGCGGCGCGGCCCGCACGCGGACTAGAGTGTCCGCATGACGATGCACGTGGACGCAAGCAACCCGGACCTCATCACCGTGGACGTGCCGACGCACTGGTACAACCTTGCGGCCGAGCTCTCCGAGCCGATCCCGCCGCATCTGCATCCGGGCACGAAGGAGCCGGTCGGGCCCGACGATCTCGTCGCGCTCTTCCCGAGCGGACTGATCGCGCAGGAGGTCTCGACGGAGCCGTACATCGAGATCCCCGAACCGGTGCGCGAGATCTACAAGATGTGGCGGCCGTCGCCGCTCATCCGTGCGCGACGCTTCGAGGAGTCGCTCAACACGGGCGCGCGAATCTACGTGAAGTACGAGGGAGTCAGCCCCGTCGGCTCGCACAAGACCAATTCCGCTGTTGCGCAGGCGTATTACAACAGCGTCGACGGCGTCCGGAAGCTCACCACCGAGACCGGAGCCGGCCAGTGGGGCAGTGCGCTCGCGTTCGCGGGTGCACAGTTCGGCATCGACGTCGAGGTCTGGCAGGTGCGCGCCTCCTACGAATCGAAGCCATACCGCGGTTACCTGATCCGCACATACGGCGGCACGATTCACTCGAGCCCGTCGACGCTGACCGAGTCGGGCCGCGCGATTCTCGCGAAGACCCCCGACACCACGGGCAGTCTCGGGATGGCCGTCAGTGAGGCCGTCGAGGTCGCAGCCAACGACCCCGACGCCAGGTACGCGCTCGGCAGCGTACTCAATCACGTTGTGCTGCACCAGAGTGTGATCGGTCAGGAGGCCGTCGAACAGCTCGTCGCCGTCGAACCCGGTGGTGCCGACGTCGTATTCGGTTGCGCGGGTGGCGGTTCCAATCTGGCTGGTCTCTCGTTCCCGTTCCTGCGCGAGAAGATCCACGGTCGGTCGAACCCGAGGGTGGTCGCCGCAGAACCCTCTGCGTGCCCGTCGATCACTCAGGGCGAGTACCGCTACGACCACGGCGACGTCGCGGGACTGACTCCACTTCTCAAGATGCACACTCTCGGAATGGATTTCGTGCCCGATCCCATCCATGCAGGCGGCCTGCGCTACCACGGTATGGCGCCCGCGCTGAGCCACACCGTCGAGCAGGGCCTGGTGCAGGGAGTGGCAATCGATCAGCACGACGCGTTCGCCGCCGGCGTGCAGTTCGCGCGCACGCAGGGCATCGTGCCCGCGCCCGAGTCGACACACGCCATCGCCGCGTGTGCCCAACACGTCGCCGACAACCCTGCCGAGCAGGTCGTCGTGATCGGTCTGTCGGGTCATGGTCAACTCGACCTTCCTGCCTACGCGGAGTTCCTCGACGGAAAGATCTGAGCGTGATCACCGCGGGCGTCGACCTCTCTGCCTCGCCCGCGTCGACCGCAGTCGCCGTCGTCGAATGGCGTGAACACGACGTCGAAGGTAGTGGGTATTCGGCTGTGCTAAGCGAATTGGTGACTCCCGCAGACGATTCGACGATCCGTGCGCTCGTCGACGGCGCGGATCGCTGCGGCATCGACTCGCCGTTCGGGTGGCCCGACGCCTTCGTCGAGTTCGTCAGCGCCCACCACCGGGGCGACACACCGAAGAAGTCGCAGCTCGACGACATCGCGTCACGTCGCCCCCTCGCATACCGACGCACCGATTCCTACCTCGTCGAGCACGGACTCGGGCGACCGCTCAGCGTATCCGCGGATCAGATCGCGCACGTAGCGTTTCGCTGCGCGGGTCTGCTTGCCGACCTCGCTGTGTCGGACCGGGTCGACGGCTGGGCCGTCGAGGCGTATCCCGCTGGCGCACTAAAACATTGGGGACTGACGTCGCGGGGATACAAGCGCTCGACGCGTCGTGCCGTGCTCGCCGGACTCGTCGACGACCTGCGAGCGGCGGCACCGTGGCTCGACCTCGGGTCACACTCTGCACTCATGGCCGTCAACGACAACGCCTTCGACGCCGTCGTCACCGCACTCATCGCCCGTGCGGCAAGTCTCGGGGGCACTGCGCTTCCGGACGAGGATGACGTACCGATCGCCCACCGCGAGGGCTGGATTCACGTTCCGACGGGCACGCTCGACGACCTGCGATAACCCGCGCGAGCGTCGTCGTATCTAGGTAGGAGCCCCGGTTGCGGTTGCCCACAGGCGCGGAATCCGAGCGTCTGGGCAACCGGAAGTTCGCGGCCGACTACTCCGTCGACCCTTCCTATACGAGCGCAGCGGTGAGAAGCACGACGATCGTCGTCAGCACCGCGACAGCCGTCGTCATGATGGCCGCTGTGTCCGAGCGGTGGAGCGGGGCGGAGTGCTCGCCGAGCACTCGCCGACGTCGACGTCCGATGACGGCAACCACGACGGAGGCGACGGCCGCGACGGCACACAGCGCATAAATCAGCGGCGTCGGAGACGAACTCGGTCGCAACACCTCGCGACCGGCGACGAGAAGACCGTTGACGAGAATCGCGAATGACGTTCTGCTCCAAGCGAGGTCGGTGCGCTGTGGTTGCAATCCGGCGCGCATCGCGGAGTCGGACCGGTCGCTCATGGTCGCGCGACGATCAGTGCTGTGATGACCGCTGCCGCTGCGATCACCGTCAATGCGACACCCAGCACTGCAATCAGCGAGCTTCTCGGCAGTGGCCGCTCGTGTCGGATCGCGTCGTCGTTCTGCTTCCACCGGATGAGGCCGCCCGCTGACACGACGATGGCGAGGAGTCCGAGAGCCAGTCCGAGTCCGTACCGAAACGCGGGGTGCGTCGGATCGGGCAGGAACTGCAACGCAGCGATCGCGGCGGCGAGGAGTCCGAGGGCCGTGCGTTGCCACGCGAGGAACGTGCGCTCATTTGCGAGCGTGAAGCGGTAATCGGGCTCGCGCGGTGGCGCGACGGATGACTCGTTCGTGGCGTTGTCGGGCACCTTCCCACTGTGGCTGATCGCGTCGGCCTACGCACACTCGACGCTCAGAAGCGCCCACTCGACACTCTCGAGCGCCCAGTCGACACTCTCGAGCGCCCAGTCGACAGTCTCGAGCGCCCACTCGACAGTCTCGAGCGCCCAGTCGACGCTCCGAAGCGCCCACTCGGGATTCTCGGGCGTCGCTATGGTGGGCGGTACGGCGGAAGAGGGTGCATCGTGTCGAGGCTGTACATCAAGCAGAAGGTCTTCTCGGTCGGCGAGAAGTTCACGGTGTTCGGCGAGTCCGAGCAACCGCGCTACTACGTGCAGGGCAGCTTCATGCGGGTGCCGAAGCGCTTCACCGTGACCGATGGAGCAGGCGCTCCGATCGCGGAGATCACGAAGACCGCGTTCAGTCTGTTGCCACGGTTCACGGTCGAGATGCAGGGCATCGAGGTCGCGACGATCCGCAAGGAGTTCAGCTTCAAGCCGAAGTACTTCATCGAGGGTGCTGCGCTGGATGTCTCCGGTGACTGGTGGGACATGAACTTCGACGTTTCGCGCAGTGGTCAGCGGGTCGCCAGTATTCGCAAGAAGTGGCTCAGCTGGGGCGACACCTACGAGGTCGACATCTTCGACGACGCGCTCGAAGCGATGATCATCTCGCTCGTCGTCGCCATCGACCGCGTTCGCGCCGACGCCGCCAGCTCATCGGCGGCAACGATGTGACCGCTGCGCGCCCGCGCAGCCCTACTCCAGGTAGCGGCCGAGGTATTTCTCCGCAGCCCGCGGGGTCTTGGCCTTGAAGCCGTCGCCGACGGCGCGCATCTTCCAGTCCCCGCCGCTGCGCGACATCACAGCCATGAGCACGCCGGTGAACGGCATACCGCCCTGCAGTGTGAAGCGCGCCAACTCGGCGCCGGTCGTGTCGTCGACGAGTCGGCAGAAGGCGTTGTCGATCGCCTCGAAGGTCTGCCCGCGGTACGACGTCACGATGAACGCGAGATTGTCGATTTGCGGTGGGATCGCCTGCAGGTTGACTCGGATCACCTCGTCGTCGCCCTCGCCCGCACCGGTCAGGTTGTCACCGGAGTGGACGATCGAGTTGTCCCGGCTCCGAAGATGGCCGAAGAAGACGGTCTCGGCGAGCGAACCGCGCGAGTACATCAACACCGATGCGTCGAGGTCGATGCTCTGCGACCCGCCGCCGAAGAAGCCACGCTGCTTGACCGGGTCCCATCCGAGTCCCATGCGGACCTGGGTGAGCGCGACGCCGCCATCCTTGCGCAACGTCACCTTCTGACCCTTGGCCAGGTTGACGCGCTTGTTCTTGGACAGGCTGATCTCGGCAGGCTGCTGCGGTGGGGCAGGCTGTGGTGGGGCTGTCTCTTATACACATC
>NZ_LZTC01000051.1:0-76549 GCF_001665905.1 Gordonia sp. 852002-50395_SCH5434458 | reverse complement strand
GCTGGCAGAACCTGACCGGCGGGATCGCCGCGGTGCACACGGGTCGCAAGGCCTAGGGCGGCCGGGTGCGTACACAATTGTGACGTGAGCGGGGGGCCGAGGAGATTATTGTCTTGGCGTCCCGCTGACGACCGAGTTGTGTACGCGCGCTGCGGGTGTGGGGGCTGGGCGGGCGTCGGACAAGGGTGTCGCGCGGGCCTCGATCAGCGGGTAGGGGCACGATGGCGAAACCGCAGCTCCGCTGGTCGAGCGGACGCGAGCGCAGCGAGCACCCGGGTCGAGACCACTGCACCCGGTGGGTGATCTCGACAAGCTCGATCAGCGGCGCGGGGCTCGATCAGCGGGTCGGCTCGATCAGCGGGCGGGGCCCGGTCAGCGTGCTGGGTCTCGATCGGCGGGTCGGGTGATCTCGACAAGCTCGATCAGCGGGCCGGGGCCGGTCCGTAGATGTGTGTTCTGTCGAAGGTTGTGGGTGCTGCAGCACACACATCCTTCGGTACGACACACATTTGGCCGCAGGGGCGCTAGGCCGAGCTCTTGTGCGCGACAGGGCATCCCGTGGGGAAGGTGCCGAGGTCCTCGACGCGGTAGCCGTTCGGGTAGCCGCGGACCTCGGCGGTGTCGATGCCGAAGACCGGTTCGGTGCGGGGTGTGGCGAAGTAGCGGATCGCCAGGCCGCGCGCCTTCAGTCCTGCGGCGACGAGTACACGCTCGGCCCGTGTGGGGTGCGGGTAGTGGAAGGCGTCGAGGAGGGGTTCGTCCATGAGTGCGCGGGCGAGTCGTCGGACGAGCGGGGCGGGAAGGAGTCGGTACGGCATGAAGGTGGTCAGGAGGTCGAGCGTCGAGTCGGCAACGGCGCGGGAGCCTTCGCGGAAGTCGAAGTGCTGTTGCTCGTAGGAGTCCATGAGGGACTCGAACTCGGCGTAAGTGTCGGGAATGTCCTTGATTCCCATGTGCTTTCCGAGTAGGCGGTAGTAGTTGGTGAGACCGTCGATCTCGCGCTGGCTGAGTGTGCGCCACTCGTACGCGTTGATCCAGCGGGGTGGACAGACGACGAACGTCGCGAGGACGTAGAGCATGTCGTCGTTGGAAATGTCGTAGCGGCCGTGCATCTGATTGATCCGACGGACCGCCGCGTGCCCCTCGCTGCCCGGAGCGAAACCGTGCTCGACGGGTGCCGACAGGAGTAGAACCGTGTCGTCGTAGCGCTTCTGGGTTTCGTCGGTGAATTGCACTGTCTTGTAGAGCAATTCGCCGATCGACGGCACCGCGTACGTGCGGAACAGGGCAAAACTGAGCGCCTGCGTTGTGGCCCAGACGAACTCCTTGCTCGACAGTTCAAGGGCGTACGTGCGCGGATCGTCGGCTGGATCGACGGCGGCGAGTTCGTCGCGGCGACGGTACCGCTCGCGTCGACGCGCGGAGATGGTGCCGGAGAGCCGCGAAGGCAATGTCCGCAGATGCATTGTCCGCAGAGGCATGAGGGGCTCCCTTGTCGACGTTGTGGTGCATAACACATTCTCAATGGAACGTATCACGCAAAACGTCTCAAACCAATGGTCGACGCCTCGACGTGGAGCTATGGGTCAGGCGAACGGAGGCCGGTGGTCGATGCGCGTTGAGACGTGGCCTGCGGCACGCCAGGCGCGGGCGACGAGATCGGCGTCGTCGTCGGTGATGAGGTTGCCCATCACGCGCACGACGAGCGACATCAGCTTTGCCGACCGAATGCCCGGCCGCCCGAGCAGCGGCACGGCGCGAGGGACGGTCAGCACGCCGGCGAGGCGTCGAGCGGCCGAGAACGCCAGACCGTAATGCTCGACGAGGGTCTGCTGCCACTGCACGGTGTGGTCGGGGCTGCCGAGGCGCTGGGCGGCGAGGCGGCCGGTCTCGAGGGCGTAGTCGATGCCCTCGCCGTTGAGCGGATTGACGCATGCGGCGGCGTCGCCGATGAGCATCCAGTTGGGTCCGGACACACCCGTCACCGCGCCACCCATCGGCAGCAGCGCCGACGTCAGGCGAGCAGGCTTCCCGGTGATCTGCCACTCGTCGCCGACCATGCGCGCGTAGTGGTCGAGGATGGGCCGTAACGCCATGTGCGCCGGGCGTTTCGACGTCGCCAGTGCGCCGACACCGACGTTCAGCAGGCCGTTCGCGGTGTCGTGCTGATCCGGCCCGCCCCCTGCGCTCCCGAGCGGGAAGAGCCACCCGTAGCCGGGTAGCAGCTCGCCGTCGGGGGCGCGTAGTTCGAGGTGCGAGCCCATCCAGTTGTCGTCGGCGCGTGTCGATGGCACGTAGGCGCGTGCTGCGACGCCAAATGCGGTGTCGCGGTGCCATTCTCGGCCGAGCTTCTTGCCGAGCGTCGAGCGCACGCCGTCGGCGACGATGACCTCGCGCACGCGGATCGTGTTCTGTCGTTCCGGGCTGTCGACGGTGACCGTTGAGATCCGATCGCCGGACATCTCGACGTCGACGGCCTTGGCGCCCTGGAACATTCGGGCGCCGCGAGTGACGGCGAGTGCGCGCAGCTCGTCGTCGAGTTCCATCCGCGTGATGGCGCTGCCGTACGCGGGGAAGCGGCCGGCCGGCCACGGCACGCGCTGCGTGGCTCCCCAGCCGTGCAGTTCGAGGCCGTCGATGTGGGGGCTGGCGGCAAGGCGGTCGGCGAATCCGAGTTCGATGAGCTCGGCGGTCGCGCGCGGCGTCAGGCCGTCGCCGCATGTCTTGTCGCGGGGGAAGGTGGCGGCGTCGAGGAGGACGACGTCGAGTCCGGCGGCGGCGGCGTGGGCGGCGGCGGCAGACCCGCCCGGTCCCGCGCCGACGACGAGGACGTCGGCGCTCTCGGGGATCTGGCTCGTCACTCGACCAGTATGTGGCCTCCCGGCACGCTCGCCACACGCGCCCACCGACTAGGCTCGGCGGAGTGAAGTCGACTTTCGCGGGTCTGGATCTGGGTTCCGAAGAGTTCGCGGGCATGGTGCGGACATCGTTGGGCCAGGTAGAGGAATTGTTGCTGTCCGAGTTGGCATCCGGCGACGACGTCATGACCGAGGCTGCGAGCCACCTGGCCAAGGCGGGTGGCAAGCGTTTCCGTCCGATGTTCGCGATCCTGGCCGCCCAGTTCGGGCCGCGTCCGGACGCGAGCGAGGTGATCACGGCCGCGACGGTCGTCGAGATGATCCACCTCGCGACGCTCTATCACGACGACGTGATGGACGAGGCCCCGATGCGACGCGGCGCGCAGAGCGCCAATGCGCGGTGGTCCAACAGCATCGCGATCCTCTCCGGCGACTATCTGTTCGCCCGCGCGTCGCGCCTGGTGTCGACGCTGGGGCCCGACCCGGTGCGGATCATCGCCGAGACCTTCGCCGAGCTGGTGACGGGTCAGATGCGCGAGACCATCGGCGCCCGCGACGTCGACCCGATCGATCACTACTTGAAGGTGGTGTGGGAGAAGACCGGTTCGCTCATCGCGGCTGCCGGACGGTTCGGTGCGATGACCTCCGGTGCAACCTTGGACGACGTCGAGCGGCTCTCCCGACTCGGCGACATCGTCGGCACGGCGTTCCAGCTCTCCGACGACATCATCGATATCCGTTCAGCCACAGGCGATTCGGGCAAAACGCCCGGAACCGACCTGCGTGAGGGTGTGCACACATTGCCGGTGCTCTACGCATTGGCCTACGACGATGCGGCGTCGAATAGGTTGCGCGAGCTGCTCGTCGTCGACGGTGGTGCCGCGAGGCCGCTGACCGACGACGCCGAGGTTGCCGAGGCGCTCGGCCTGCTCGTCGAGTCGCGTGGCATGACCCAGGCCAACGCGACGCTGCGCGGATACGCAGACGAGGCGGGGCAGGTTCTCGGCGCGCTTCCCGAGGGGCCCGCGCATGCCGCGTTGACGTCGCTGGTCGATTACACGATCGCGCGCACCGGGTAACTCGCCGACGCCGCACGGAAACCCAACCGGACCCTGGATCGTTTGAGAAACTGAGAGCCCCGGCATCGCGTCGGAGGCGAGTTCGAACGAGGATCTGATGCGAAACGGTGTGAAGACGGCACTTCTGCTCGGCACGATGTCTGCGTTGATCGTCGCGATCGGTGCCTGTTTCCGGAGTCCGACGATTCTGTGGGGGTCGGTGATCCTTGCGATCGCCGTGAACGGCTACGTGTACTTCAACAGCGCCAAGATGTCGCTGAAGGCGATGCACGCGCAGCCGGTGACGGAGGTCGAGGCGCCCGTGATGTACCGGGTGGTGCGCGAGCTCGCGACGCAGGCGCGGCAGCCGATGCCCGCGCTGTACATCAGTCCGACGGAGTCGCCTAACGGCTTTGCGACGGGCCGTAACCCGAAGAACGCGGCGGTGTGCTGCACGGCGGGAATCCTGCGGCTCCTCGACGAACGGGAACTGCGCGCGGTGCTCGGGCACGAGCTCTCGCATGTCTACAACCGCGACATCCTGATCAGCTCGGTCGCGGGCGCGATGGCAGCGATCATCAGCGGTCTGGCGAACTTCGCGATGTTCTTCGGGATGTCGGGCAACCGCAACAACGGACCGAACCCGATCGCGCTGATCCTCATCTCGCTGCTCGGGCCGTTCGCTGCGACGTTGATCAAGCTCGCGGTGTCGAGGTCGCGGGAGTTTCAGGCCGACAAGTCGGGTGCCGAACTGACGAACGATCCGTTGGCGCTGGCGTCGGCGCTCGCCAAGATCTCCGGCGGCATCCAGGTGGCGCCGCTACCCCCGCAGCCCGACATCGCCGCGCAGAGCCACGCGATGATCGAGAGTCCGTTCCGCGCCACCGACCGCATGGCCAAGATGTTCTCGACGCACCCGCCGACCGAGGAGCGCATCCGGCGCCTGCAGGAGATGGCGCGCCGGGGGGTCTAGCGGGTCGTCGAGTCAAAAATCGACGAGCGTAGTGAGGAGGCTCGGAGCGAGAGCGGGCCCGCGCATCTGACTAGCGGGTCGCCGAGTGAGAATCGACGAGCGCAGCGAGGAGGCTCGGAGCGAGGGCGGGCCCGCGCATCTGTCCAGCTCAGCGGTAGTTGACGAACTGCAGGGCGATGCCGAAGTCCTCGCCCTTGAGGAGTGCGATGACGGACTGGAGGTCGTCGCGCTTCTTGCTCGACACGCGTAGTTCGTCGCCCTGAATCTGAGCCTTGACGCCCTTGGGGCCCTCGTCGCGGATCTTCTTGGAGATCTTCTTGGCGTGCTCGGAGTCGATGCCCTGCACGAGGTTGCCCGAGATCTTGTAGGTCTTGCCCGACGACTGGACCTCGCCGGCGTCGAACGCCTTGAGCGAGATGTCGCGGCGGATCAGCTTTTCCTTGAACACATCGAGAGCTGCCTGGGCGCGCTCTTCGGCGTCGGAGGTGATGACGATCGTCTCTTCGCCGGACCAGTCGATGCCGGTGTTGGTGCCGCGGAAGTCGTAGCGCTGCGAGAGTTCCTTCGCGGCCTGGTTGAGGGCGTTATCGACCTCCTGGCGGTCGATCTTGCTCACCACGTCGAACGATGAATCAGCCATGGATCACAGCGTAGCCCGACGCCGCTCGGGCCCGGGGCGAGTGGGGTGGTCTCGACAAGCTCGACCAGCGGGGTGCAGCTCGACCAGCGGGGGGCAGCTCGGGCGGTGGGTGGTCTCGACAAGCTCGACCAGCCGTTGGGGCTCGACCCGGCGGCGGGCGCTCGACCGGCGGTGGGTGGTCTCGACAGGCTCGACCAGCGGAGGGGCGCTCGACCAGCGAGAGGGTAGCTCGGCCGGCGGTGGTCTCGACAAGCTCGACCAGCGAGGAGCAGCTCGACCAGCCGTAGGGCGTCGGGCTGACCTGCGGGTTTGCGTCGAAGACAGGGGTTCGTTGTATTCTTCTCGGCGTTGTTCTTACGGTCGTGAAGGTCGTGGGAAACAGCACGGCAGATTGCCCGAGCGGCCAATGGGAGCGGACTGTAAATCCGTCGCGAAAGCTACGCAGGTTCGAATCCTGCATCTGCCACAACGAGGTGAACGTCTGGTCGGCGGTCCATCGGAGAGCTGTGAAAGCAGCGATTTGGTGAGCCGCCGCATCGGTGTGTAACCTCGTTAAGGCTCTCCGGACGCCCGCAAGGGCTGCCGGAAACGCCCCCTTAGCTCAGTCGGCAGAGCGTTTCCATGGTAAGGAAAAGGTCGACGGTTCGATTCCGTCAGGGGGCTCGGTAGGACTTGAACGCCCGACGCCGCAACGCCACCGCGAGGACTGCGTCCACGCTGACGGCGTTCATGTCACCATGGCGGTGTAGCTCAGCTGGTTAGAGCGCACGACTCATAATCGTGAGGTCGAGGGATCGAGTCCCTCCACCGCTACACGTAAGGCTTGTCGCGCGGCCCGGGTCGGGCGAGGCGGCGCCTAGTGCTCCGACGACCCAGACCCACCCGAAAGAAGGCGAACCCAGTGGCTTCCTCAACTGACGTCCGGCCCAAGATCACCTTGGCCTGCGAGGTGTGCAAGCACCGCAACTACATCACCAAGAAGAACCGTCGTAACGATCCCGATCGCCTCGAGATCAAGAAGTTCTGCCCGAACTGCGGCAAGCACCAGGCGCACAAAGAGTCGCGCTGATTTGTCGCTGAGGCCGATGGCCCGGAGCGTCGTCGGATGACGGTGTCAGTCAGGTTGTCGGTGCGCGATCGGATCGTCGAATCCGGTTTGCGTAGTTCGGCGTTGTGCGTCGTCGCGAGATGCGCACCCACGAGTTTTGTGCAACTGCGGGCTGTCTCACACGAGGCAGCCCGCAATTGTCGTTCAGATGAACAAGTTCAGTACAGTTGCCAGCGAGTATGCGTCTCGACGATGAGCGGTCAGCCCTCCGTCCGTCGGACGTACAGCCAAGTGCAGCGTGAGGAGTCCCACCGATGTCACAGATCACCGATAGCGAGATCCAGGAACGGATCGACGCGTTGAAGAACGGTGTGAAACTGACTCCGGAAGAGATAGCGGCGCACACCACGTCGATGGTCGGTTTCAACTACACGGTCGACGACTACTACGAGGTCGGTCGTGAAGAAATCCGCAAGCACGCTCGTGCGGTGCAGGACGCACATCCCGTCCACTGGGACGAGGCAGCGGCTGCGGAGATGGGTCACGACACCCTGATCGCCGCGCCGACATTTGTCTCGGTGCTCGGGATCATCGCGCAGCGTCGGCTCTTCGAAGACATCGTCACCGGCTACGACCTGTGGCAGATCATGCAGACCGACCAGCGACTGATCTTTCACCAGCCCATCAAGGTGGGCGACCGACTGATCTGCGACGTCTCGCTGGAGTCGTTCCGGCAGATGGGTGGCGCGGACGTGATGGTCACCAAGAACATCATCTGGAATCAGCACGACGAGCCGGTCATGACGACATTCACCAGCCTTGTCGCGCGGGCTGCCGTCGACGCTGATCCCGAGGTCCTCGACGAGCTCGAGCACGTCATGATGAAGGTCGACAAGGAGCCGACGCTGCCGCGTAGCGTGCACGGACCGTTCGACCGCTACAACGATCCGGACCCGGTCGTTGCGCCGAAGCCGTACTCGGCGATCAACTTCGACGACCTCGAGGTCGGCCAGGAGCTGACCCCGATGACCAAGACCCTCACGCGCGGAAATCTGGTCAACTATGCGGGTGTCGCGGGAGATCCCAACCCGATCCACTTCTCCGACGAGCTGGCCAAGGTCATCGGACTCGAGACTGTCGTCGCGCACGGCATGCAGACGATGGGCCTCGGCGCGAGCTTCATCACCGAGTTCGTCGGCGACCCGGCCGCGGTCTACGAGTACAACGTGCGATTCACCAGCCCGGTGTACGTCTATCCCGACACCTACGCGAACGTCGACTTCACGGGCAAGATCAAGTCGCTCGACCCGGAGACTCGACGCGGCGTGATCAGCATCGTCGCCAAGCAGGGCGACCGCAAGATCTTCGGCCGCGCCCAGGCGCACGTGCAGTTCAACTGACGCCTGCGGCTCGGCGGGGTGGTCTCGACAGGCTCGACCAGCGAGGGAAGCTCGACCAGCGGAGAATGCGCTCGGCCGGCGGGTGGGGGCTCGACCGGCGGGTGGTCTCGACAGGCTCGACCAGCGGGTGGGGCTCGGCGCGCGGGAGTGGTCAGGCGGCCTGATGGGTCGCCACGTGGACCGGCTGCCCGAGGGCGATGCGGAAGAGGGCGCGCACCGAGTCGAGCGCGCCGTCGGGCACGTCGGCCGACGGTGAGGCGCCGGGGTGCTGGCGGGCAATGCGGGCGCGCAGCACCTGGTGGCGGATCTCGAAGCGCACGGGCGCGGTCAGTGTTGCGGCCTCGCCGTCGATTCCCGCGTTGAGGTCGGTGTCCGAATCGATCTCGAACGTCGGCGCCACCCATTCGCTCCACAGATGTTGTAGCCGTGTCGAACCGGGACGCGACGTCGGGTCGGCGATGACTGCGACGCCGAGCAGTCCGTCTTCGATGCTCGGGCGGGTACCCGATCCGATGATGTGCCCGAGGCGATACTGGTTGTTGGACACCATGATTGCGGCGACGGACTCGTGTTCTGTGCCGTTGGGGTCGTGCCAGGAGACCGATGGCTGGTCGGCGTTGGGTCCGAGGACCTGCGACGCGACGTCGAGCAGCGTTTTGGCTTTGGCGTTGCGGTAGCTCTCGCGTTGGACGGCCTCGCCGTAGACGCCGAGCGAGACGTTGTTGACGAAGACCTGTCCGTTGACGACGCCGAGGTCGACGCGACGTTCACCACCTTCGACGAAGGAATCGAGGGCTCCGACGGCGTCGTCGCGGTCGACGCCCAGGTCGAGTGCGAAGTGATTGCGGGTGCCCGACGGAATGCATGCGTAAGGCAGATCGTGCGTCGCCGCGACGTCGGCGACGACCGCCTGCGAACCGTCGCCGCCCGCCATCGCAAGTGCATCGGCGCCGTCGGCGATGGCGCCCTCCGCGAGGGCTCGCAGATCGTCGCCCTTGACCAGTTCGATGGTCCGGTAACCCCGACGTTCCGCTTCGTCGGCGAGGTGGAGGCGGTCGGCTTTGCCGTCGCCGGAGCGTCGGTTGTAGATGAGCACCGGGGCGCTCGGGGGTGCGACGACGGGCAACGGCACCGAGACGCGGAACGCTCGCGACGCCGCCGCGATGGCGATCGCGAACAGCGCGATGACGACGAGCGTGCCGATCAGCAACCACCAACTGCGCAGCACGACGATGACGATGGCGACCACAGCCAGGATCACCGCGATGACCAGTTCGGCGAGGCGTCGGTTCCCGATATTGAACAAGCCGTCGACGGCCAGTCCCGCAGCGACGAGCAGCAGCACCAGCGCGATGAGTCCGACGGGGAATTGCTTGCCCGCCGAGACGATGGCGATCACCACGCCGAGAGCGCCCGAGGCGAGCGAGAGGATGGCAAAACCGCGTCGTTGTCCCGCAGATTGTGTCATCAGCTCACGATACGCAGCCGACGAACAGTGAGGCGGGACATCGGGCTGCGGCGCATGGAACTGTCGCGGGATCGACTCCTGACAGTGAACGCAGCGCAGGCAATCACGGCGATGCCACCGGCTACGACCCCGAGCGAAACCCCCTCGTGCAGCAGCAGCGCGCCCCACGCCACCGAAAGGACGGGTTGGACGAGTTGCGTCTGACTGACGACGGTCATCGGCCCGATCGCGAGTCCGCGATACCAGGCGAAGAACCCGAGGAACATGCTGACGGCGCTGAGATATCCGAACGACGCCCACTGCGCCGCGCTGATGTCCGTCGGCGGTTGCAGGTGGATCGAGCGGGCAGAGACCATCGCCATGACAGGCAGCGCGAGCACCAGCGCCCAGCAGATCGTCTGCCACGCGCCGAGTTCGCGCGCGAGAATGCCGCCCTGGGCGTACCCGACCGCGCCGAGCACCACGGCGCAGAGCAGGTAGACGTCGTCGATACCGCTCGACGACGCTCCGCCGTGTGCGAGGAGCGCGAACGTGACCGTTGCGATGGCACCCGCGGACGCACCGATCCAGAACCGCACGCCGGGACGTTCGCGGGTCAGCGTGACCGCGACGACGGCGGTCATCGCGGGAAGCAGTCCGACGATCACCGCGGCGTGGCCGGAATCGGAGTGTCGCAGGGCCAGGGACGTGAACAGCGGAAACCCGACGACCACGCCCGCGGCGACCGGAAGCAGGCGAAGCCACTGCCGGACGGTGGGGAAGCGGGTGCGCGTGACTCCGAGCGCGATGACGGCAAGTGCTGCCGCGACGACGGCCCTGCCGCATCCGACCAGCAGCGGGTCGAGTCCTGCGTCGCCGCCGGAACCGACGGCGATACGGGTCAGTGGCACCGAGAACGAGAACGCGGCCACCCCGACGAAGCCCCAGACCAGCCCGCTCGACGGTGTCTGGTGCGATAGCGGCGTCGAACTTGGTGCGATAGCGCTACTATTGTCTCTCATGTTTGACGATAGCAGCTCGCGGATCGCGCAATACCTGAGATTGCTCGCCGAGCGTGAGCAGCCGGGATCGCGACTGCCGTCGACGCGTGCGCTGGCCAAGCAGTTCGGGGCCGGTCCGGTTACGGTCCAGCGTGCTCTCGCGGCGCTCGTTGCCGACGGCATCGTCGAAACGCGTTCTGGTGAGGGAACATTCGTCGCTTCTCGACGTTCCGCCCTGAGGCGCGACATTGGGTGGCAAACCGCAGCGCTCGGGCCGGAACGTTCCGGAATCCCCGCAACAGGGTCGACGCTGCGGATGGTCCCGCACGACACCATCGCCATGCACGGCGGCTACCCCGACGACGAGCTGCTACCGCAGGAACCTGTCGCGGCAGCGGTGCGTCGTGTGTCGCGAAGGGCTGAGGCATTCACGCGACCGCCTGTCGCGGGCGTTCCGGAGTTGCGTCGCTGGTTCGTGAGCGAGCTTGCCGGGGTCGAGGGCGGTGCCGGCGGTTGGCGTGACTCCGACGTCGTGATCACTTCGGGCGGGCAGGCCGCGCTCGCCGCGACGATGCGGGCGATCGCCGCTCCAGGTGAGGCGATCGTGATGGAGTCGCCGACGTACTGGGGTGCGATCGCCGCGGCACGCCAGGCCGGTCTGGTGATCGTTCCCGTCGCGCGCACCGGGGGCGCACCGAGCGCCGTCGACCTCGACACCGCGTTCGCGACGTCGGGTGCGCGCGTCTTCTACGCCCAGCCCAACTACGCCAACCCGACCGGCGAGCAGTGGTCGGCGCAGCAGCGGGCCGAGGTGCTCGACGTCGTGGCCGCGCATCGGGCCTTCGTCGTCGAGGACGACTGGGCCCACGACTTCGGTATCGACACCGTGCCGCGAACACTCGTCTCCGCGGACGAGAACGGGCACGTCATCTACCTCAGGTCGTTGACGAAGAGCATGTCGTCGTCGATCAGGGTCGCCGCGGTGATGGCGCGCGGCCCGGTGCGGCAGCGCATCGAGAGTGCGCTGGCGCTCTCCGACCTGTATGTGTCGCCGATCCTGCAGCTCGCCGCGCTCGACGTCGTGACCAGGCCCGCATGGCGCACATCGTTGCAGCGGCTGCGACGCGGACTCGGCGGGCGTCGCGACGCTTTGCTCGACGCGCTGCGCGCCGAACCGTCGTTGACGGCCACGACACCGCCGGGCGGTTTGCACCTGTGGGTTCGGCTGCCCGACGTCGGCGCTGGGGACGTGCCCACCGACCCGGACGTCGTCGCCGCGCGGGCGTTGGCGCGTGGGCTGTCGGTGGTGGCCGGCCGCGAGTGGTTCCCGGCCGAGCCGACCGGGCCGTACGTGCGCCTCAGCTACGCCGCCGCGGGACCCGACCGCTACGCCGAGGCCGTCGAGATCCTCGCGGGGTCGTGTTAGGTGCGTCGAGCTGTAGGGCGGCAGGGGTTGCGGTTGCCCAGACGTGCGGAATCCGAGCGTCTGGGCAACCGGAAGTAGGCGGGGGCGTTGCCGCTAGGCAGCCGCTGCGGCGAGGGCGTCGAGAACCTGGCGGGCCGTGGCGTCGGGGCGTCGAGTGATGTCGTCCCAGGTGAAGTTCAACATTCGCCAGCCGTCGGCGAGTAGGGCGTTGCGCTTGGTCCGGTCGCGTTGGAAGGTCTTGGCGTCGCGGTGGAACGCGAAGCCGTCGATCTCGACGATGAGTCGCGCGTCGCGGAACACGAAGTCGAGCAGGTACCCGAGGACCTCTGTGTTGGCCGTCCACCCGGTGATGCCGTGTGCGTCGAACAGTGCGGTCGTGGTGCGTTCGGCCTCGGATCTGGCACCGGACCGCAGTGCGTCGAAGAGTCGTCGGGCCTCGGGTGCCCCACGACGACGCGGGTAGCGGCGTAGCGCGTCGTCGAGTTCGGTGATGGTGACGCGGTGGGTGAGGAGTGCGTTGTCGACGGTCGAGGTGTCGCCGGCGGCGACGACGTCGAGCAGGGTGGTTGCCACCGACGCCACGCGCAGCCCGTCGACCACGACGACGTCTGGTTCGTGCAGACGGCGATGTGTGACCTCCACGCCCGACTACGCACCGGCGTGGCGGCCCTTGACCTGGGTGGCGACACTGATCTTCGACGGAAAAGCACTGGTCAGGCCGTGCCACCATGCGGCCGACGACCCGACGAGCACCGCGGATTTGCCGACGGATGCGACCGCGATCCGGACTCGGACTCGCGATGTGCGCGGATGGTCGACGGCGCGGAAGGTGGCCTCCGCCTCGCGCACCCACGTGCCCGCGGAGAGTCGACGCTGCACGGCGTGCCTGCTGACGCCGAGCGCTCGAGCCTGTGCGAGAGTGATGACGCCGTCGTGCGTCGACAGGTGCTGCGCGAGCGTGGTCATGCGATATCGGACGTGGTGAGTCGTCATGAGGTTCCATGTCCGAAGGTTCCTGCCCGGGCGCCGAAAACTTGCGGTTGCCCAGACGCGCGGAATCCGAGCGTCTGGGCAACCGCAAAAATTCGCGGATCGACGCAGGTCGGGATGGATCGGTACAGGAAGTGTTTTGGGTTAAGCGGGGCGGGTGTTCTACACTGAAGTGTCAGGTTTACCCTTGACTTGCGCGCCGCCCATAGGGTGGCGCGTTGGTTTTGTCGGCGACGGCCCATCGATTTCGGATCGGTAGGCTGGTTCCGGCAGGTCGACCATGACCGGCGACTGCAGAACTCGCAAGAGTCGACGCAGTCGCAAAGGGGCGTAGCTCAACTGGCAGAGCAGCGGTCTCCAAAACCGCAGGTTGCAGGTTCAAGTCCTGTCGCCCCTGCCCTGGAGAGGGCACACGTTGACGAGAGGACCTCGAAGGTGAGCAAGCGAGATCGAGCGGCCCGCGCCAAAAACGACGGGCAGTCCAACGCCGCCGATTCGGCAGCGGAGGAGCTCGAGACCCGCGACGACGCCGTCGAGGACGCGGATGCCGCAACCTCGGATGCGTCGTCGGACGATCTTCGTCCGAAGGGCAAGCGTTCGGGACGCGGTCGTCGCTCGTCGGCGAGTGCCGTCGACACGACAGATGGTGATGCGGATTCCGAAGGTGGATCCGCGGTCGCCGTCAAGGAACGCAAGGTAAAGAAGGCGTCCGAGCAGAGCAGCAATCCGTTTGTGCGGATCTGGGTGTTCATGCAGCAGGTCGTCTCGGAGATGAAGAAGGTCATCTGGCCTACGCGGCGCGAGACGATCACGTACACGATCATCGTGCTCGTGTTCGTGGTGGTGATGACCGCGTTCATCTTCGGGATCGACATCGGCTTCGCCAAGCTAGTTCTCTGGATCCTCGGCTGATTCGGGCTCACTCAGGTGAGCCCGCTCCCGACCGGGTCATCCGACGGACGACCAACTTCATGAAAGAGGAGCGTGGGCTGCAGTGAGCACCCCGGATAACGAGTTCGACCCGACCGACGCGGTCGAGACCGACGTCACCGACGCCGGGAGCGAAGCGACCGTGGACGAGACCGACGATCCGGGCACCGAGGCGCAGGTCGAGGCCGCACAGGACGACGCCGCTGCCGTCGACGGTGGCGAAGAGGCCGTCGAGCAGGCAGAAGCTGCCGAGGACGCCGCGGTTGATGCCGACGCTGTCGAAGCCGAGGAAGAGGTCGACCCCGCCGAGGAACTGCGCAAGCAACTGCGTCGCGCACCCGGCGAGTGGTACGTCATCCACAGCTATGCCGGTTACGAGAACAAGGTCAAGACCAACCTCGAGACCCGTGTGCAGAACCTCGACGTCGGCGATTACATCTTCCAGGTCGAGGTCCCGACCGAAGAGGTCACCGAGATCAAGAACGGCCAGCAGAAGAAGGTCAACCGCAAGGTGCTGCCCGGCTACATCCTGGTGCGCATGGACCTCAACGACGAGTCGTGGGGCGCGGTGCGCAACACCCCGGGTGTCACGGGCTTCGTCGGAATGACCAGCAAGCCGTCGCCGTTGAGTCTCAACGAAGTGCTGCAGTTCCTGCTGCCGCGCACTCCCGCGAAGAAGGCCACGGCCAAGGGCGCCGAGAGTGTCGAGCAGGCCGCAGCGGCCGCAACGGCGGTTGTCGAGGTCGACTTCGAGGTCGGCGAGTCGGTCACCGTCATGGACGGCCCGTTCGCGACGCTTCCCGCGTCGATCAGCGAGGTCAACGCCGAGCAGCGCAAGGTCAAGGTGCTCGTGTCGATCTTCGGTCGCGAGACGCCCGTCGAACTCGGCTTCAACCAGGTCGAGAAGATCTGATACCTGCCGAGAAGATCTGATACCTGCTCCGTACGGAGCAACACACAAGCTTCCACGCCTCCAGCGGACGTGGATCTGCAAGAAACAAACAAGGAACAAGGATGCCTCCCAAGAAGAAGAAGCTCGCCGGGATCATCAAGCTCCAGATCCAGGCAGGCCAGGCAAACCCGGCCCCGCCAGTGGGTCCGGCGCTCGGTCAGCACGGCGTGAACATCATGGAATTCTGCAAGGCGTACAACGCGGCGACCGAGTCGCAGCGTGGCAACGTCGTGCCGGTTGAGATCTTCGTGTACGAAGATCGCTCGTTCGACTTCAAGCTCAAGACCCCGCCTGCGGCCAAGCTGCTGCTCAAGGCCGCCGGTCTGCAGAAGGGTTCGGGCGAGCCGCACACCAAGAAGGTCGGCAAGGTCTCGATGGACCAGGTCCGCGAGATTGCCAAGACCAAGGCCGAAGACCTCAACGCCACCGACATCGACCAGGCCGCGAAGATCATCGCCGGTACTGCGCGATCGATGGGTATCACCGTCGAGTGAGCTTGCGAACTCGCGCAAGTTTGACCGTCGAAGGCTAGAAAGCCGCTGAGTGGGAGGGCCGGCTCGGCCCACACACCACCAACCCGAATCATCAATACGGAGAAAGAACAGAGCAATGAGCAAGAGCAGCAAGGCCTACAAGGCCGCGGCCGAAAAGGTCGACAAGGACAAGCTCTACAGCCCGCTGGAGGCTGCTGAGCTGGCGAAGGAAACGTCGTCGAAGAACACCGATTCGACCGTCGAGGTCGCAATCCGGCTGGGCGTCGACCCGCGTAAGGCAGACCAGATGGTTCGAGGCACCGTCAACCTGCCTCACGGCACGGGTAAGACCGCCCGCGTGATCGTGTTCGCCGCAGGCGACAAGGCCGCCGAGGCCGTGGCAGCCGGTGCCGACGAGGTCGGCGCCGAGGACCTGATCGAGAAGATCCAGGGCGGCTGGCTCGACTTCGACGCCGCGATCGCCACCCCTGATCAGATGGCCAAGGTCGGCCGTATCGCGCGTGTCCTCGGACCGCGCGGCCTGATGCCGAACCCCAAGACCGGCACGGTCACCACCGACGTGACCAAGGCAATCAACGACATCAAGGGCGGCAAGATCAACTTCCGCGTCGACAAGGCAGCCAACCTGCACTTCGTCATCGGCAAGGCATCGTTCGAGCCGAGCGCGCTCGCCGAGAACTACGGCGCTGCGTACGACGAGATCATGCGTGCGAAGCCGTCGGCCGCGAAGGGCCGCTACATCAAGAAGGTGACCGTCTCGACGACGACGGGCCCGGGCATCCCGGTCGACCCGGCCGTGACGCGCAACTTCACCGAGGCTCCTCAGGACTGAGAGCGTCATCTGTTGTAGCGCAACAGTTTCGAAGCCCCCGAACGCCAGTGGCGTTCGGGGGCTTCTGCGTTGGGACCTATCCGACGACGAGCTGCCTATCCGACGACGCGCTCGGCGAAGGCGATGATCTCGTCGGCGACCTCGTCGCGGATCGGTGGTTCGTTGTGTACCTCGTGCCGGTAGCCGGTGTAAATGCGGGTGCGCACGTCGGCGTGTCCGCTCGCGGCGAGCCGATTGCCGACGTGATAAGCGCCCTCGCCGAAGTTGGCGACCGGGTCGGCGTCGCCGGCAAGGATGAGGATGGGCAGGTCGGAGCGGACTGTCGGATACCAGGTGTCGGCGTTGACGGCGTCGTAGAGATCGACGAATCCGCGGATGAATCGCACGGACATGGGTGCGCCGAAGTTGTTGAACGGATCGCGGGCGTGGTCGCGGACGACCCCGGGATCGCGAGCCACCCACGCAGTGGGGAAGGCGTCGGAGCCGAAGCGCGCGGTGAATCCCTCGAACATCTGGCCCGCGTACGTCTCCGTCGCTGTCGACGTCGGGTCGGACTCCGCGGCGAGTGCGTCGCGGTCGAGGACGTCGTCGATGCCGTGGATCTGGGCGGCGATGCCGCAGAGGATGAGGCCCTTGAGCCAGTCGCTGTCGTCGGACACGAGACCTCGCGCGATCATCGAACCCCACGAGTGCCCGAAGACGACGTAGGGCAGGTTGGGGTAGAGCTCACGCACCTTGTCGCGCAGGGTGCGTTCGTCAGCCACCACGACCTTGTCGGCGTCGTCTCCGGCGTCGGCCCAGACTCCCGAGGTCATGGCCGTCTTGCCGTGTCCGGCGTGGTCGTCGGCGACGACGACGAACCCGGCGTCGAGCAGCTTGGTGATGAGCCGTAGGTAGCGGCGCGAGTGCTCACCTAGTCCGTGGACGATGTGGATGATGCCTCGTGTCTTGGTCGCGGGTTCGTAGACCCAACCGAAGATGGTGTCGCGACCGTTGGCCGACGTGAACTCGATTTCGTGAAGTGACAACGCTGTCCTCTTCCGACGGGCCGCGTGCGCGGCGTGACTGTGCCACGTTCGAGGCTAATCACGCACCGCCTCAGGCGTCGACGGGCGCGGCGTCGACCTGCTTGATCGGTCCGGTGAACCACTTCTTCACCGACAGGTGCCAGTAGCCGTAGAGCAGGATCAGTGCGCCGCCGACGAGCAGCGGGGTGTAGTTGACGTACTTCCACTCGAAGCTCGCGTCCCACGGCATGCCGCCGAGCGAGGTGGGGAACATGGCGACGAGCGAGGTCAGCGCGATCTCGATGAGAGCGATCGGTGCGATCCACTTGTACTTGGAGCCGAGCGTCCACGAGCCGGCCTCGAACGAGTCTCCCGCCTTCCAGCGGAAGTAGATCGGGACCGCGAAGCACAGGTACAACCCGACGACGCCGATCGAGACAACCGCGTAGAAGGCGACGGGTACGGGTGCGCCGTTGATGTCGACCGGCACCAGTGCGGGCAGCGTGATGATCGCGGCGATGACAGCTGTCACGACAACAGCGTTGGCGGGCATGCCATTCGAGCGGACCTTGGACCAGAGCTTGTGGCCGGGCACGGCGCCGTCGCGGCTGAACGCGAACATCATTCGCGACGCACTCGTCTGGCACGCGGCGGTACAGAAGAGCTGGCCCGCAGTGGAGATGATCAGGACGACGCCCGCCCATTTCGAGGTGAGTGCCTGGGTGAAGATCGTCGCGACGGCGCCGCCACCCTTGGAGACACCGTCTGCGTCTTGGACGGCGAACAGGAAGCTGAGCAGCAAGATCCACCCACCGACGGCCGAGTAGGCGATGGAACGCCAAATGCCCTGTGCCGCAGCGTTGGCCGCACCCTTGGTCTCCTCGGAGAGATGGGCGGAGGCGTCGTAGCCGGTGATCGTGTACTGGGTGAGGATCGCCGAGATGGGCAGCACGAACAGGATGAAGCCGAAGCCCGACGTCTTGCCTTCGAAGATGCCGCTGTTGTTGACGGTCTTGGCGAAGACGTCGGAGAAGGACGCGTGCTGATCAGGGAGCAGGAAGAGGATGAGAATGACTGCGGCAGCACCGAATACGTGCCACCAGACCGAGATGTTGTTGAGCATCGAGAGTAGGTGACCGGAGAAGATGTTGATCAGGGCTGAGCACGCCAGGATGATCAGGAAGATGACGAACACTCGGGTCAGGCTGTAGCCGTCGAGCCACGACTGGCTGAATGTGCCGATGGTGAGGTCGAGGAAGGTGGCTGCGCCATACGCGACCGAGGCAAGGATGGCGACGAGGCCGATGAGGTTGAGCCACCCGGTGTAGAAGCCGGCCTTGGCGCCGCCGAGTTTGGCTGCCCACCAATAGATTCCGCCCGACGTCGGGTATGCCGAGACGAGCTCGGCCATGCAGAATCCGATCAGCAGGATGAAGATCGAGACGATCGGCCAGCCCCATGCGATCGCGGCCGGGCCGCCGTTGTTCCATCCGAGTCCGAACGACGTGAAGCAGCCCGAGAGGATCGAGATGATCGAGAACGAGATCGCGAAGTTCGAGAAACCGGACCACGAGCGGTGAAGTTCCTGGGTGTAGCCGAGTCTCGCGAGGTGGGCCTCGTCGTCGGAAAGATCCTCGGCAAGGGTGTCATGGCCTTCAGGCATGGGTGAGCTCCCCCGGTAAGTGATGGTGCGACGCCACGTTGCGATGCGCAAGACCAGCAGAACATAAGCTCTCCGTGGCGATTTCGCATGCCAGAAACGGACATCGCGACGAATTCATGAGTGTGATGGTCATACCCGTCGTGAAACTGCGGTATGGACGGCGAGTGAAATGATCGGCGATCAGGCTGCGGGCGCGGCGTCTGCCGACGATAATCGGCACCAGGGGCAGGATTTCGGGGCAGCACGAGACACAGGCGGTTGAACGTGAGACAAGCCCGACCGAGCAAGTTGGCCATCATCGGCGCAGGCGCTGTGGGTACCGCCATTGCGTATGCGTCGTTGATTCGCGGTGTCGCGCGCACGATCGCGCTGATGGACATCAACACGTCGAAGGTGACCGCGGAAGTCCTCGACCTTTCGCACGGACTCGAATTCGTGCCGCGCGCCGACATCATCGGCGACGACGACGTGTCGGTCTGCGCGGACGCCGACGTAGTCGTGTTCACCGCGGGCGCGAAGCAGAAGCCCGGGCAGTCGCGGCTCGAATTGGCCGAAGCCACAATCAATCTGACGAAGAACATCCTGCCCGGTGCCATCAAGGTTGCGCCTAACGCGATCTACATCATGGTCACCAACCCTGTCGACATCGTGACCTATGCGGCGCTGAAATACAGTGGGCTGCCCAGCAATCAGCTGTTCGGATCGGGCACGGTGCTCGACTCGTCGCGTCTGCGGTTCCTCATCGCGCAGCACGTCGGCGTCGCGGTGCAGAACGTGCACGGCTACATCGTCGGCGAGCACGGCGACTCCGAGATCCCGCTGTGGAGTTCGGCGTCGATCGGCGGGGTGCCGTTGCTCGAGTGGAAGCCCCTGCCTGGCGGCCAGGCCATCGACGCACCGGCGCGCGAACGCATCCAGCACGAGGTGGTGCACGCTGCGTACAAGATCATCGAGGGCAAGGGCGCGACCAACTACGCCATCGGGCTCGCGACCACGCGCATCATCGAGGCGGTGCTCAACGACGAACACCGCGTGATGCCGATTTCGACCGTCACGGGCGGGTACGAGGGACTCGACGACGTATGTCTGTCACTCCCGACGCTCATCGACCGCAACGGCGCGGGCAGCCGACTCGAGATCAAGATGTCCGATGCCGAGCACGAGGGACTGATGAAGTCCGCCGAGACGCTGCGGGAGATGCAGGACAAGTTCGGGCTGTAGCGCCGCTCGGTGAGTTCGGGGTCGGGCGCGGCGTGGTCTATTCCGTGCTGGTCTGTTGCACGCTGTCTTGTTGCGTGCCGCCGACGATGGCCTGGAGCGCGGCGACATGGCCGTTGAAGGCCTCGCGTCCGGCGTCAGTCAGGCGGGCCCGGACGCTGCGTCGACGGCCGGTGCTCGGACGTTCGGTGCTCACGTAGCCTGCGGATTCCAGGGTGGCGAGCTGCTTGGACAGCGCTGAGTCGGACAGGGCCAGTCGTTCTTTGAGGTAGCCGAAATCGGCCCAATCGGCGGCGGCGAGGGTCGCGACGAGCGTCAGTCGGGTGCTCGGGTGGATCAGCTCGTCGAATTTCGGTGTGCTCACGCGCCCACTCGCCTGCGGATGTCGTCGAAGATCTGCGGTCCGCCGAATCCGAGTATCACCGCCACGAACACGGCCGCCCCGATAGACGGGTGCCGTGCGCCGTCGGCGTCGAGCACCAGTGCTGCCGCGACGGTCACGGCGACCGCGGTCAGCAGTATGCCGATGACGATCAGCGGGATGCGACGATCGGCGACGCTTCGGGCGGGGCGTACATGCGTGCTTGCGCGTCGGCCGTCGAAGAGTCGGGACGCGATCGCCGAGTGCGCGGCGCCGAACGCGATGGTGGCGACGGTCGTGACCCACGGGGGAGCGAATGCGCTGATGACACCGAGAACGATCCATGAGGCGGCCATCGCCCACCAGTAGCTGCGGGGGAGGCCGAGGTCGTCGGCGACCCGGCGACGTGCTCCGTCGACGGACCCGAGCGCCTCACGCGCCTGGTCGGGAGTGATGTCCATGAGGGTCTCCTCGATTGGAGGTCTTTGGCCGTGAGTGCTGGTGAGCCACTTTCCGTATAGGAAAGTAGTGTCTACTTTCCTACTGGGAAAGTCAAGGGATTCGAGAAATCCTGCGCGGAGTGGAACCAAACGGCAGTCGATCTAGTCTGATCTGTATGCGCGACGACAAACTCCTCACCCGGATCGCGGGGTTGCTGCGGCAGGCCGAGAACACCGACAACGAGCATGAGGCCGAGACCTTCATGCAGGCAGCGCAACGATTGGCGACGGCGGCCTCGATCGACCTCGCGGTCGCCCGTGCGCACGATCCAGCGGCACGGCGAAAGACGACGCCGATCACCAGACAGGTCGCGATCGGCGAGACCGGAAAACGTGGATTACGCACGTACGTGCAGCTTTTCGTCGCGATCGCGCGTGCCAACGACGTGACGGTCGACGTCGCGGGCAACAACACCTTCGTGCTGGCGTACGGATACGAGGCCGACATCGACACGTGCGAGGCGCTCTACACGTCGCTGCTGATCCAGATGGTCGCGGCGAGCGACGGTTACCTGCGGTCGGGCGACTACCGGGGCGAGACGTCGGCGCGGGTGGTGCGCAAGGGGACGGGCTGGCGGTCGCGGAGAGTTGTCGAACGTAAACCGCTCGCCCCGATCACCGCACGGTTGAACTTTCAGTCGGCGTTCGCCGAGCGGATCGGCGTGCGATTGACCGAGGCGCGCGACGCCGCACGGGAGGAGGCGGTGGCGCGTGACGACTCTCGCGAACTTCCCGCGGGCTCGACGTCGACCGCACTTGCGTTGCGCGACAAGGAACTCGAGGTGAGCAGCTTCTACAAGACCGAGTCGACGGCGCGCGGCACCTGGCGGCCGACGAGTGCGTCGTCCGGGTACTCGGAGGGCGCGCGTCAGGCCGGCGACCGCGCGGGGCGTCGGGCGAAGATCGGTGCCGATCGCGAGTTCGGTGCTGCCCGCGGGGCACTCGAGGGTTAGGGTGCGCGGCTCAGCGCATCTCGCCCTGCAGTGCTTGGGTATAGCGTTCGTTCTGGGCCGCGTCGGTGCCCGCGGGAAAAGTCAGCACGAGGTCGACGACTTGGAAATCTCCCGGATGTGCGCCCGCGTAGAGCTGCGCGCGGCCGGTGCTCGGAAACTGCATGAGGATCACTTGATCGGACTCGACGGCACTGCTGCATCCGGCCGCCGGACACCGCGCGGCGGTCGCGTCGTGACGGCCGGTGACGGGCAGTCCGGTGGCGGCGATGCGGTCGAGCACCTGGTTGAGCTGGGCGGGGTCGACCGGGTTGTCGACGTACGACGTCGAGGGCGCCGACACCGTGGAGACCTCACCCGACGACGAATTGCAGCCGGTCAGTGCACCCCCGACGATCGCGGCGCCGACGATCGCGATCGCGGCAGACTTCCCGATGGTGTGCGAGCGCGGCGTCATCGCGTGGACTCCCTGCGTGTCGAGGTGCGAAGTGCTGACCTCGTCGAGCCTAGTCACGGCGGGGTCGGCCCCGGAATGTGCGGTCGCCGGGTGCGAACGGTCGGGGAGCGTCGTGCCGCCGCGTGACACCCGACGTGAACGGTTCTACGAGGCCGAGCGCATGGTGTTCCGGCTGTTCGAGCGTGCCGGCGGTACGCACACGGTGCAGCTCGCGGGCACGGAACTCACCCTGCCCGTCGAGGCGCAGTTCGCCTCGGTCGACTCCATACGCGACTACGTCGGTCGCGTGCTGTCGATGCTGTCGGTGGCGCAGCGTTTCGACGCCGCGTCGACGCCGGTGACGGTGCGGGCGCGCCGCGGACACCGCTCGGCGCACTACGCGCGGCACCTGGACTCGGATCTGCGTGAGATCGCCATCCCCGACTCCGCCGAGGGTCGCTGGGCGCTGCGTGAATTGGTCGTGCTCCACGAGATCGCGCATCACCTCGACGATTCGGACGGCCCGGCCCATGGTCGGCAGTTCGCGACGACACTGACCGAACTGGTCGGGCTGGTCCTCGGACCGGAGGCCGAATTCGTCTACCGCGTGGTGTTCGCGGATTCGGGTCTGTGAGGCGTTCGACGAACGTGCCTCTTCGACGAACGTGCCTCAGAGCCCTTCGCCTGCAAGGAAAGTCAGGTGACTCGGATGCTCAGGGTCGAGGATCAGGCGTTGCCTGCGGCCGCGCGCCTTGACCAGGTCCGGCACGACGGTCAGGTAACGCGGGAAACTTGCCGCGTACA
This sequence comes from Gordonia sp. 852002-50395_SCH5434458, assembly GCF_001665905.1. Taxonomy (NCBI): domain Bacteria; kingdom Bacillati; phylum Actinomycetota; class Actinomycetes; order Mycobacteriales; family Gordoniaceae; genus Gordonia; species Gordonia sp. 852002-50395_SCH5434458. Next base: position 53,561 of record NZ_LZTC01000051.1, on the reverse strand, counting down.
CGTCGACTCGTAGCCGATGGCCGGGTTCGAGGACGGCGTCGGTCGGGACGAGATCGACGTCGATGCGTACCGGGGCGTCGGGCGGTACGGGCAGTTTGCGCTTGCGCGACAAGAAGTGGTGCGCGCCAACGAGACTGCCGTCCGAGGCGTAGGTCGATTTGCTGGGATCGAGCGCCCGATTCGACGCCGACAGGGCGCCGTTGGTCAGTACCTTCGACGTTCCGTCCGGCGCGACGTCGTTGACGGTGACGGCCCAGATTGCCTCGTGTGCGGTGGTGGCGACGTTGAGCCGTAGATTCATCGAACCGCTGATCGGTGTCTGCTGGGTGACGGGAGCGCTGGTGAACGAGAGTGCACCGCGTTCCTGGAATCGGGCGTCGGCGTTGAATGGCCTGCCGAGGGCCATCGTCGCGCCCGCTGTCACCTGCGTCATGTCGCGTGAGACGAGGCCGCGAACATCCGGGCGGACATGTAGCGAGGCGTAGTCGGAGCACGGGGTGGATTGCAGGCTGCCGTCGTGCACGCAATGTGTTGCGCTGGAAGAACACTCGCTGGAGAGGTAGAGCCGACGCGGCGAAACGCCCTGGCGCGGGAACGACTGACCAGCAGTCCACGTGCCGCCCTGCTGGCGCAGTGTCACCGGTCCGTAGTGTTCGACGCCGTTCGCGTGCCCCTTGAGCCAGCGGTCGAACCACGCGCGTTCGAGGACGTCGAGACGAGGTGGCGCGAACTTGCCGCCGTAGCCGGACCCGACGTCGAAGTGATAACCGTCTCCGACGATCAATTGCTTGCGGCCCGGTTCGAGGTTGAGGCGCTCGTAAATGCCTGTGGCACTGCGTCCGAAGAGGTCGTGCCATGCACCGACGGTGAGCGTCGGCGCCTCGATCCGGTCGACCTGCGGATCGCGGGCGTCGAAGTACGGGTCGTCGAAGATGCGGTCGTCGCGGGCGGTGAGGAAACCCCAGAGGAGCGAGGGGATTTCGGTGGCCGGTGACGCGACGCGGTCACGAAGCCAACGGAAGTGGTTGCCGCGCAGAACATCTCGCATCAGCGTCGACGGATTCGGTACCCACTTCAGGATGTTCACCACCGACAGCCATGCCGGGATGAAGGCGGAGGGCATGCCGCCGGTGATGTAGATGTCGCGCACGATGTCGTCGCAACCCTCGACCGCGAACACCGCGCCGAGCTGGGGTGGCCGCTTGTCGGCGGCCTGCAGCGAGTTGATGGCCGAGTACGACCACCCCGCCAGTCCGATCTTGCCGTTGCACCACTCCTGCTCGGAGACCCAGTCGATGATCTCGACGGAATCCTGCTGTTCACGCGGCCCGAGGATCTCCCATTTGCCGTGGCTGGCGCCGGTGCCGCGAACGTCGACGATGATCTGGGCGTACCCGCTGCGCACCAGGTTTCGATTGATCCCGAAGACGTCGATCACGCCGCCCGCGAGCACCTGGGTCAGAGTGGTCAGCCCCTCGAGTGCCGTGCCTGTCGCGTCGACCGATCGCGCAGCCGCGCGCACGGCACCTCCGAGGACGGGTGCGTGCATCGTGGTGTCGATGAAGTCGATCGCGGCGCGGTTGTAGGGGTTGATGTTGATGATCGCCGGATAGGGCGTCGTGACCACCTCGCCGAAACCTGTGGCAGGCCGAACGATCGTCGCCCGCAACTCGACGCCGTCGCTCATCGTCAGGGTGACATCGCGGTCGATCGAGACGCGGGGGTAGACCTGCGGGCCGTCGACCTGCTCGCGCCAGCGCATCGCACTGGCGCCTCCGGTGGGATCGCCGAGGGGGAGTGTGCCGAAGACGGGTGTGTCGGTGCTGGATCGGCGCAGTGATGAAGGGTCAACTGGAAATGGCTCGATGCGCGCGCGCTCTGTCGCCGCGTGCTCGTCCGCTGTCGGTCTCAACTGAAACGCCATGGTGCATCAGCCTGCCTTTGAGGTCACTGCACCTGCGTCAGCCGGTCGTTGTCCGGTGGGCGTGCCGCCGCGGATGCCGTCACTTCATCGTGTCGGTAGGAGTGACACGAACCGCGTTGTGGCACAGCCACAACCCCACCCAAATGTGGTCCACATCACTCCGGACCTCGACAATAGTGCATGTCGTGTCTCAGAACGCTAACTAGGGGGCGTCAATTTGGCGCTCAGTGCCATAATCGCAGGTCAGGGGCGAACATTTTGTTCGGATAGGCCGAGATCTATTGCGGCAGCGGCCTCGAGGACCATCCAACCGGACAGTTGAACCGACAGATCGCGTTCGGGAACCGACGACGAATTGACCGCTCCCGCGATGAATGCGGCGTCGGTACCGCCCCTGGTCGGCCGAATCGCCTGCTGGTGCCAGTCGGCGCTGAAGACCACGGTGTCGTCGACTTCTGCACGCGTGGACCACGCGGCGTCGGCGCTGCTGAGTACGAGTGCAGCGCTGCGTCGACGCAACTCATCCGCCCCGGGGAGATCGGCAGGGAGATCGGTGGCGACCAGAGCCAGATAGCGCGCGAGTACGCCCATGAACAATCCGCCGTCGCCGCCGCCCGCCCCGCGGATCACGCCGTCGGGGCACTCGTGTGCCTCGACCGCGGTCAGGAGTCGATCGATGCGGTCGAGGTGAACGGTCTCACGGGTGCGGCGTGCCGCCTCGACCTCGGACCCGAGTACGACGCCCTGACAGTAGGTGTAGATGGCGGTGACGCGTTCGAATCCGTCGCCCTGCGGCTTGATGCCATCGATGACGAGGTGGGAGTCGGGGTCGACGAGGGTGGTGTCCATCCAGTCGCACATCGCCAGCGCACGGTCGAGGTGGCCTGTGCGCGCGAGCAGGATGGTCGCCGGACCATTCGCCGGCGCATTGAAGAAGGTGTCGACGGTGCGCCACGGGATTCCGCCGCCGCGCTCGGGCTCCCATGCGTCGTACATGCGTTTACTCAGGGTGCGTAGCGCTTTGGGATGGTGGAGTTCGAGGTGGCGGTCGGCACGTTCGATCGCCAGGCCCAGCCAGGCCATGTCGTCGTAGTAGTTGTTGGTCCAGCGGCCGAGGTTGCGCAGCCGGATTCCGCGGAGCAGTCGGTTGGCGACGTCGGCGAGGTGCGGGTCGTAGGACATGTCGTCGGTGGGGCGATGGATCGCGGCGTCGACGATGAGGTCGAGAAGGTGTGCGTGCCACCAGTAGTGCCAGAATCCGAAGCGACTCCGGACGACGTCGAGCGGTAGTCTCCCGAGCGGCCAGGCGATCGTCGCGAGGCGGGTGCCGGGGACCCACCATGCGTGCCTCAGATGTCGGCCGAGAATGGCGTCGGCCGCGATCGCCGCTCGTGCGTTGGGTTCGGTGACAACAGATGCGTTGGGCTCTGGGACATTGGGTTCTGGTACACCGTCTGCGGACGATTTGGATGCATTCCCCATGGTCGGGTAGCCTATTACTTCGGTGTGACGTGTACATGTACGTCGTATCGGTTCAACCAGAGACCGTCGGTCATCGGGAGCGATTCCGATCGAAGGACGACTGCAGCGTCGAAAGACGCGAGGTCGGCGGCCCACGCAGGGAGAACGAGGAATAGTGGTGAGCGCCTGGCGCTCTGCCGAGAAGCTACGCCCCGTGCCATCTGCGTGCCGGGGCGTTTATTCGTTTCGCCCCTCCTTGCGGGTATCTGGTCCGAACTCTGACCAACTCGAGTGATGAGGAAGGAGGCGAAGTATGGCCAAGTCCGAAAAGATCGCAGCAGTCGCTGAGATCGCCGAGCAGTTCAAGGGCTCAACGGCGACGGTCGTCACGGAATACCGTGGATTGTCCGTCACCCAGATCACCGATCTGCGACGTTCCCTCGGCGAGGGCGCAACCTACTCCGTCGCCAAGAACACCCTTGTGAAGCGTGCCGCTGCTGAGGCGGGCGTTGAGGGACTCGACGAGCTGTTCTCCGGCCCGACCGCGATTGCCTTCATCGAAGGTGAGCCGGTGGTGGCCGCGAAGGCGATCAAGAACTTCGCCAAGGACAACAAGGCTCTGGTCATCAAGGGCGGGTACATGGATGGCAAGCCGCTGTCCGTTGCCGAGATCGAAACGATCGCCGACCTTGAGACCCGTGAGGTCTTGCTGGCCAAGCTCGCCGGTGCCATGAAGGGCAACTTGGCAAAGGCCGCCGGACTGTTCAATCAGCCGGCGTCGCAGGTGGCACGACTCGCTGCCGCCCTGCAGGAGAAGAAGGAATCCGCAGGCGAATAAGTACTTCGGTACTCATCCGCCAGCACACAAGCATTCCCCCGCGCGGGGATTGAACAAGACAAGATGCCCCGCGTGGGGACTTACAGGAAGGACGCCACCATGGCGAAGCTCACCGCTGACGAGCTCATCGATCAGTTCAAGGAACTGACCCTGCTGGAGCTCAGCGATTTCGTGAAGAAGTTCGAAGAGGTCTTCGAGGTCACCGCGGCCGCTCCGGTCGCCGTTGCCGCTGCAGGTGCCCCGGCTGCTGCCGGCGCCGAGGCTGCTGCCGAGCAGGACGAGTTCGACGTCATCCTCGAGGGTGCCGGCGACAAGAAGATCCAGGTCATCAAGGTCGTGCGTGAGGTCGTTTCCGGCCTCGGCCTGAAGGAGGCGAAGGACCTCGTCGAGGGTGCTCCCAAGCCGATCCTGGAGAAGGTCGACAAGGAGGCCGCCGAGGCCGCCAAGACCAAGCTCGAAGAGGCCGGCGCCAAGGTGTCCGTCAAGTAAGACGGGCTCTCAGGGCTCCCAGCCACGCTCTTCATACGAGCCCGGGACAGCATTGCTGTCCCGGGCTCGTTGCTGTCTCTGCCTGGCCCACAGTTGCCGTGCAATGTGACCGGCGACCTACTTTTGTTATGTCGGTGGCATGGGATACTCTCTTGGGCAGTCAGGTTACCGGCCGGTAATTGGCCAAACCTGAGAACCGCCGAGAGGCGGTGTGGCTACGGGGGAACTGTCCGCTAGAGTGACCCCAACCACAGTTGAGTCCACCTGCGTTGTGCCGCCTGCGTCCGATGTGTTGCCTTGGCTGCCGCGCTTCGGGACCCGAGTTTCTTGGAGGATGTAGTGGGTGTTGAGGTCAGCGTCGAGGGGCTCACCAAGTCTTTTGGTTCTCAGAACATCTGGCGTGATGTGACGTTGACCTTGCCGTCGGGTGAGGTGTCTGCACTGCTGGGGCCGTCCGGTACCGGTAAGTCGGTGTTCTTGAAGACGCTGATCGGTCTGTTGCATCCCGAGCAGGGTTCGGTGGTGATCGACGGCACCGATATCACCCAGTGTTCGGCCAAGGAGCTCTACGAGATCCGCAAGTTGTTCGGCGTGTTGTTCCAGGACGGCGCGCTGTTCGGATCGATGAGTTTGTACGACAACATCGCGTTCCCTCTTCGTGAGCACACGAAGAAGAAGGAAGACGATGTCCGCAAGATCGTGATGGAGAAGATCGATCTGGTCGGTCTGGCGGGCGCCGAAGACAAACTGCCGGGTGAGATTTCCGGTGGTATGCGCAAGCGCGCCGGGTTGGCGCGCGCGTTGGTGCTCGACCCCCAGATCATTTTGTGTGATGAGCCGGACTCGGGCCTCGACCCGGTCCGCACCGCCTATATCTCCCAGTTGCTGATCGACATCAACGCTCAGATCGACGCGACGATCCTGATCGTCACGCACAACATCAACATCGCCCGCACGATTCCGGACAACATCGGCATGTTGTTCCGTAAGGAACTGGTGATGTTCGGGCCACGTGAGCAGTTGCTGACGTCGGAGCAGCCGGTGGTCAAGCAGTTCCTCTCCGGTGATCGGTTTGGTCCGATCGGTATGTCGGAGGAGAAGGACGAGGCGGTGCAGAAGCAGGAAGAGGCTATGCAGGCCGCCGGCATCGGTGGTGGTGGTACGAAGGATGATTTCTCGGAGATCATTCCGCAGGTGCAGCCGAATCCGGGTATGCCGGAGCGCAAGGCCGTGGCCCGTCACCGCGAGCGGGTGTTGGAGTTGTTGCCGTCGTTGCCGGAGAACGCGCAGCGCGCGATCCGTGAGTCGATGGAGCAGGAAGACCAGATCCGCGAGGAATCCCGCGCCCACGCCGCCAACACGCAGGGCGTCGAATGGTCCGACACCGACGGCGAGGCGCAGGTCGGTAGCGAAAACGTCATGGTCGACACCTCCACCGATGTCATCGATCACGGTGACCGTAATCAGGGTGGGTACGGAAACGATTACGCCGGAGACGATGCGCAGACCCAACAGTGGGCTGTGCCTGAGGAAGCGAAGACTCAGCAACTCGAGTCGGAACGTCCCGAGGGTGGGCGTCACTACGGCGGGGGCTCTTAGGTATGACGAATGCCACCACGCGTGGCGTCGACAGAATCGCGCGGGCCGGTGAAGGTGCACTCGCCCAGACAGGCAATATCGTCCAGCTTTTCGTCGATGTAGCACGCCAGACTTTCGTGCGCCCATTCCAGTGGCGCGAGTTCATTCAGCAGGCATGGTTCATCGCCAGCGTGACGATCCTGCCGACTGCCCTCATCGCGATCCCGTTCGGCGCCATCGTGTCTCTGCAGACCGGTTCGCTGATCAAGCAGCTCGGAGCGGAGTCGTATACCGGCGCCGCGTCGGTGCTGGTCGTCATCCAGCAGGGCTCGCCGCTGGTCACCTCGCTGTTGATCGCGGGTGCAGCAGGCTCGGCGGTTGCCGCCGACCTCGGATCGCGGACGATTCGCGAAGAGATCGACGCGATGGAGGTGCTGGGAATCAACCCCATTCAGCGCCTCGTCGTACCTCGTGTGCTCGCGATGGTGTTGGTTGCGATCCTGCTCAACGGTCTGGTCGCCGTCGTCGGTATCGGTGGTGGCTACTTCTTCAACGTGGTCGTCCAGGGCGGAACGCCGGGTGCGTATCTCGCGTCATTCGGTGCGCTGGCCCAGCTTCCCGACCTCTGGATCTCACTCCTCAAAGCAGCCATCTTCGGTGTGATCGCGGGCGTCGTGGCGTCGTACAAGGGACTCACCCCGAAGGGCGGACCCAAGGGTGTCGGTGACGCGGTGAACCAGAGTGTCGTCATCACCTTCCTCCTGCTGTTCCTGGCCAACCTGATCATCACTGCGGTCTACCTGCAGATCGTCCCGCCGAAGGGGAGCTGACCATGGCCGGTGGAGTGACTATCGCCAAGAGCCGCCCCGAGTACTACATGTACGAGGCGCGCAAACAGCTCGGCAAACCGCTGAAGCTGCTCGACGGTGCGGGCGAGCAGATGTCCTTCTACGGACGCACGCTCGCGTGGATTCCGCGCACCCTGGTGCACTACACGCGCGAGGTCTTGCGCATTCTCGCCGAAGTGGCGTTCGGTTCCGGCGGTCTCGCCGTGATCGGCGGCACCGTCGGCGTGATGGTGTTGATGTCGGGGTTCACCGGCGTCGTGGTCGGTCTGCAGGGCTACGCCGCGCTCGACCAGATCGGCTCGCAGGTACTCACGGGCTTCTTGTCGGCGTACGTCAACACCCGAGAGGTCGCGCCGCTGGTCGCAGGTCTCGCGTTGTCGGCGACGGTCGGCTGCGGTTTCACGGCCCAGCTCGGTGCCATGCGGATCTCCGAAGAGATCGACGCGCTCGAGTCGATGGCCGTCCCGTCGATCCCGTTCCTGGTGTCGACGCGTGTCATCGCAGGCTTCATCGCGGTCATCCCGCTGTACGTCCTGGGACTGTTATCGGCGTACTTCGCCTCGAGAGTGGTGACGACTGTCTTCAACGGACAGTCCGGCGGCTCGTACGACCACTACTTCAACCTGTTCCTACCGCCAGAAGACGTGTTGTGGTCGTTCGGCAAGGTGCTGGTCTTCGCGTTCGTGATCATTCTCGTGCACTGCTATTACGGCTACTACGCAAGTGGTGGCCCCGCGGGTGTCGGCGTGGCCGTCGGACACGCGGTTCGAGCGGCGTTGGTCCTCATCGCCGTGCTCGACTTCTTTCTCGGCCTCGCCATCTGGGGGACGACGACGACTGTGAGAGTGGGGGGCTAGGCGATGACAGTGATTCGTCGCCGGTTGCTCGGACTGGTGTTCTTCATCGTGGTCGCACTGTTCTTCACGCTCACGATCATGAAATTCAACAAGGACTTCACGACGTTCACCGACGTCACGCTGAAGACCGACTCCGTGGGTAACGCGCTACCGACGAATGCTGACGTGAAAGCGCGCGGCGTCCTCGTCGGCGAGGTGCGCGACATCGAACCCGCAGGAAATGGCACGGTCAACGTGACGCTCGGCCTCAAGCCCGAGATGGCCGCGCAACTGCCTGCTGACACCACCGCGCGCATCCTGCCCAAGACGCTGTTCGGTGAGCGCTACGTCGCACTTCAGGTGCCCGAGCAGGCGTCGGGTCCGACGCTGGCCAACGGCGCGACGATCCAGACCGACACGAGCGGCAACGCGAAAGAGGTCCAGGATCTCCTCGACCGTCTGCTGCCTGTCCTCGACGCGATCCCGCCGCAGGACCTCAACGTGACCCTGACCGCGCTTTCTCAGGCGCTCTCGGGTCGCGGTGAGCAGATCGGTACGACGCTCGAAGAGCTCAACACCATCTTCGGTCGTCTGTCGACACCGAAGAATCTCAACTCGCTCGAGGGCACGTTGCAGGGCCTCGCGTCGTTCTCGAAGACCTATTCGACGGCGTTGCCCGACGTCATCGACGCGCTCGACAACTTCCGCACGACCAACAAGACGATCGTCGATCGTCAGGGCGATCTGCGGACGTTGATCGCAACGCTCGGAACCGCGTCGACCGACACGACCAACTGGTTGCAGCAGAACGGCAACAACCTCGTCGATCTCGTCACCGACTCGGAGCCGTTCCTGACCGGACTCGCCAAGCAGTCGCCGACGTTCGTCTGCGCCTTCCACAACTTCGCGACGCTGATCCCGGAATCGGAGAAGATCGTCGGAAAGGGCACCAAGAATCCCGGTGTGCGCGTGAATCTGCAGTTCGTCAATCCGCGCGGTCGCTATCTGCCCAACCAGGACGAGCCGCGGTTCTTCGACCAGGATGCCCCGGCTGTCTGCTACGACCCGCCGACCAACGGCCGCCCGTTCCCGCAGTACCCCGGCGGTAGCCTCGCCGACGGCTCGTACCAGCCGCCGTCACGCAACCCCGGCCCGACGACTGTCCAGAAGCTGCCGCAACCGCAGTTCACGAAGACCCCTGTCGGGACAATCCGCGAGAACTCGTTCGACGATCCGACCTACCGGGCGCAGCTGAAGGTGATCTACGGCGCGGCCAGCGGGACCGAACCCGACGACGTGCCCACCTGGACCACCATGATCGGTGCTGCGCCACTGCAGGGAGCGCAGGTGCACATCAAATGAAGTCCATTGTGGGGCCGTTGACCAAGCTGATCGTCTTCGCTGTGGTCACCGTGGTCGCGACTGCGCTGCTCGCGCTGACCATCGCCAACATCGGTGGTGGGGCAGACAACGACTACAAGGCCGTGTTCTCCGACGCGTCGATGCTCAACAAGGGCGACGACGTGCGCATCGCCGGTGTGCGTGTGGGGCAGGTCAGCAACGTCGAGGTCTACGACAAGAACCGGGCACAGGTCTCGTTCAACGTCGACCGCCAGCTGCCCGAGGGTGCGCAGATCTACATCAAGTACCGCAACCTCACGGGTCTGCGTTACCTCTCGGTGGAGAAGGGTGCGGGCGATGCGTCGCAGACCGTGAACCCCGGCCACACCTTCGGCGCGAACCCGAACGAGAACAACACGCATCCCGCGGTCAACCTGACGCAGCTGTTCAACGGCTTCAAGCCGCTGTTCCGCCAGCTTCAGCCCGAAGACGTGAACAAGCTCTCCGACGAGATCATCAAGGTCTTCCAGGGTGAGTCGAGCAACGTGTCGAGCCTGATCAGCGATACTGCCGATCTGACCAACTCGATCGCCGACAAGGACGCCGTGATCGGCGACCTGATCACCAACCTGACCAAGGTTCTCGACACGGTCAACCGTAATGACGAGCAGTTCACCGCGCTCCTCGACAACACCGAGCAGTTGGTGACGGGCCTTGCCGCACAGCGCGGTTCGGTCGGTTCGGCGATCACGTCGGTCTCCAACCTGACAGCGGTCACGGCGTCGATCCTCACGTCGACGCGACCGTCCATCCAAGGCGACATCGCCGGCCTCAAGCAGGTGGCCGACCAGGTCAACAAGCGTCGCGACGACGTCGCGCAGATCCTGACCAACCTGCCGATCAAGCTCCAGAAGATCGGCCGTGCGGCGACATTCGGTTCCTGGTTCCAGTTCTATCTGTGCGGAATCGACGTCGTCGCAGGAAACGGCAAGTCGACGCTGCTGACGCAGCCGCTCGTCCCGCTTCCGTACATCAACCACGTCCTTTACACCAGCGCGGCAAGCCGTTGCTGGAAAGACAACCAGCCAGGGGGGTGAGCATGGCAGACGGAACAGCCCAGAAGAAGCCGGGGCACAAGCGATTCGGTGGGCATCGCAGCCCCGTCAGTATCGGTGCGATCGGTATCCTGATCCTGCTCATGATGGCGGTGTCGGCGTTCTACCTGACCTCGTTGCCGCTCGTCGGTGCGGGTGCCCAGTACACGGCCAAGTTCACCGAGGCCGCCGGGCTGCGCAAGGGCGCCGAGGTGCGCGTCGCGGGCGTGAAGGTCGGTGAGGTCAGCGACGTCTCGCTCGACGGAAACCGCGTCGACGTGAAATTCCGCGTGACCAACACGTGGATCGGCGATCAGACGCAGGCGTCGATCCAGATCAAGACGGTGCTGGGGCAGAAGTATCTGTCGCTCAATCCCCGTGGCAGCAAGATCGCCGACCCGAGTGTCGCGCTCACCGATACGGTGTCGCCCTACGACGTGATCGAGGCGTTCTCCGACGCCGCCGACTCGGTCGAGACCTTGAACACCGATCAGCTCGCGACGTCGATGAAGGCGATCTCCGACACGTTCTCCGGAACGTCGGGCGATGTCGGACCTGCGCTCGAGGGCGTCACGCGTCTGTCGCAGACGATCGCCAGCCGCGACCAAGAGGTGCAGAAGCTTCTCGAGGCGACCAAGAGCACGTCGAAGATTCTCGCCGATCGCAACCAGGAGTTCGTGAAGCTGATCGCGGGTGCAGGCCAGTTGCTCGACGAGCTCAACAACCGCCAGAAGAACATCTCGGCGCTGCTGAAAACGACGACGGCACTGAGTGATTCGCTGAGTGGGATCGTTCGGGACAACGAGGCTCAGATCGGCCCGGCGCTCGACTCGCTGAAGGGTGTCAACGATCTGCTCAAGGAGCAGAACAAGAACCTTCAGGACACGATCACGTACATGGCGCCGTTCTATCGGCTCTACGCGAACGTGCTCGGCAACGGTCGGTGGTTCGAGTCCGTGGTGACCAACCTCCTGCCGCCTGCGCTGCCGCAGCAGAACACGACGCGCCTGCCCAACAAGCAGGCGAACCAGAACAACGGTGGAACGGAGGCAACCGGATGACCACCCCGGATCTGTCCAAGACCTCCGGTCCCGGACGTTGGTTCACCCCACGCCACATCGTGATCATCGTGCTCGGGTTGATTCTCGCGCTGATCGTCGCCGGTGCGCTGTGGTGGGTCTTCAGCTCGATGGGGACCACCAAGATTAACGCGACGTTCGCGCGGACCGTCGGTATCTACAAGGGTTCCGACGTCCGGGTTCTCGGCGTGCCCGTCGGCAAGGTCGACTCGGTCACCCCCGACGGCCAGACCGTCAAGGTGACGATGACCGTGAACCGCGGCGTCGACCTCCCCGCCGACGTGCGTGCGGTTCAGGTGATCCCGTCAGTGGTCGCCGACCGTTACGTGCAGCTGACGCCCGCCTATTCGGGTGGCCCGAAGGCGCCGCGAAACATCACGCTGACCGAGAAGCAGACGATGGTTCCCGTCGAGGTCGACAAGATCTACGAGAGCGTCGAAAAGCTGTCGAAGGCGTTGGGTCCCAACGGAGCCAACAAAGACGGCGCGGTCAGCGACCTCGTCGCGGTCGGCGCGCAGAACCTCGAGGGCAACGGCGCCAAGCTCGGCGATGCCATCGAGAATCTGTCCAAGGCGACGACGACGCTGTCGGACTCGCGCGGCAACATCGTCGACACCGTCAACAACCTCGACGTGTTCGTCGGAGCGTTGAAAGAGAACGACTCCCAGGTACGCCAATTCAACAACCAGATGGCGTCGTTCAACACGTTCCTCGCGGGGGAGCGGCAGCAACTGTCGGCCGCGCTGAACAAGCTGTCGATCGCGCTCGGCGACGTCGCGACGTTCGTCGCCGACAACCGCGAGCAGATCGGCCAGACCGTCAACGATCTCAAGCCGACGACCCAGGCGCTCGTCAACACTCAACAGAGTCTCAAGGAGACGCTGACCGTGCTGCCGCTGACGATCAACAACCTGATCAACGCGTACGACGCGGAGTCGGGCACGATCGCCATGCGTCTCACGCTGCCGGACCTGCAGGACCCGACACAGTCGACCTGTCAGTTCCTCGACCTCGGTGCGCTGCTACCGGGCAATCCCGCGGCAGATCAGTTCAGCGACACGCTCAAGCCGTTCATCAACCAGTGCAAGACGATCGGCAAGCAGATCACCAACAACGTGCTCACCCCGATCCTGCCGGTGTTGCCGTTCGGCATCATGAGCAACAACAAGCTGCAGAAGTACCCGGTGCCGGGAACCGTTCCCGGGACACCCGACCCGCAGGCGAACCCGGGACCGGCGACCAAAACGCCGGCATCGGCGAAGCCGTCGGCCACACCACGGTCGGGAGGTAACTGATGACTCGGCGTCTCGGTGAGTTCGTTCCGCGCGCGTGGCGTGGGGTCATCGCCGCGGTGGTGGTGCTGACAGCGGTGCTGACGGTCGCGGGCTGCGGGTCGAATGGTATCCAGTCGATCCCGCTGCCCGGCGGCGTCGACGTCGGCGACAACCCGCGCACCTACAAGATCCAGTTCTCGAACATCCTCGACCTGGTTCCGCAGTCGGTGGTCAAGCGTGACGGTATCCCCGTCGGGCGTGTGACCAGCGTCGAGATCCCGAAGAACGAATGGTTCGCGCTGGTCACCGTCAAGGTGAAGAACGACATCGACCTGTCCGATCAGGCCGGCGCGGCGGTGCAGCAGACGTCACTGCTCGGCGAGAAGTTCGTCGCTCTGACAGAGCCTGCGAACAGTGCGTCGTTGCCACGCCAGGACCAGTCGACGGCGATCCCGCTGGATCGCACTCGTACCGCAACCGATATAGAGCAGGTGCTCGGTGCGCTGTCGATGCTGCTCAACGGTGGTGGGATCAACCAGCTCGAACCGATCGTGACCGAGCTCAACAAGGCGCTCGACGGTCGCGCCGACAAGGTGCACGACCTGATCGGCAACGCCAGTTCGCTCGTGGCAGGTCTCAATCGCCAGCGCGACTCGATTCTCGCGGCGATCGACGGCCTCGACAGGTTGTCGGACAGGGCCGCGGCGCAGACGACGCAGATCGACCGCATCCTCAAGGAACTGCCTGCAGGTGTGGCGGTGCTCGAGGAGCAGCGTCCGCAGTTCGTCGACCTGCTGACCAAGCTCGACAAGCTCGGACAGGTCGGCACCGACGTTCTCGGACGATCGCACGATGCGTTGATCACCGATCTGAAGGCGCTGCGTCCCGTGCTCACAGAGCTCGCGAAGGCTGCCCCGGATCTCATCACCGCGGCACCGCTGATGCTGACGCACCCGTTCCCGGATTCGTTGCTGCCTGCTGTTCAGGGCGACTCGACGAACCTGTTCATGACGCTCGACCTGCGGCTGTTGAACCAGCTCGAGGCGTTGGGAGTCGGACAGGGCACGCCGAAGTACCAGCCGTCGCAGCGTCACAGCGTTCCGGTGAATCAGAGCAACCCGTACATCAACGGGAACGGCCCGCGCTACGGCTGGCCGACCATCACGTTGTTGCCGCCCGCTCCCAATGCGACACCGGGTCCGAACACACCACCGTCGGGTGGCCGCTATCCGGCATCGGCGACGGTCCCGCGCGGCAGTGGGGCGTCGGCGGCCAAACCCGCCAACTTCCCGGCGCCGGCGTCGAGTGACCAGAGGTTCATCGATGGTCCGCTGAAACTCCTGGGGGTCGGATAGATGATCAGCAGACTCGCGAAGATCCAGCTCATCTTGTTCGTGGTCGTCGGCCTGGTCGCGATCGCCTTTGTCGGCGCCAAGTACGCACGACTCGACAAGACGGTCGGCATCGGCACGTACACGGTGACGGCGTCGCTGAAGGATTCGGGCGGCATCTTCACCAATGCCGAGGTGACCTACATGGGCATCCCGGTCGGTCGTGTCGGCAAGCTCGAGCTGACAAAGACCGGAGTGAACGTCGCACTCGTCATCGACTCGAACTCGCCGCAGATCCCGGCGGATTCGGTGGCGGTGATCGCGAACCGTTCGGCGATCGGTGAGCAGTATGTCGACCTGCAACCGCAGTCGACGGGCTCGCCCTACCTGGCCGACAACTCGACGATCACGCGGTCGTCGGTTCCACCACCACTCGAAGACGTCGTGTCGTCGGCGATCGACTTCACGCAGTCGATCCCGATCGACGACCTGCACACGGTCATCACCGAGCTGGGCAAGGCGTTCAACGGGCAGTCCGAGAACCTGACGCGGCTCGTCGACTCGCTCGGCAAGCTCTCGCGCGCAGGTGTCGACAACCTCGACCAGACGATCTCGCTGATCAACAACGCGAACGTCGTGCTGGCGACGCAAGCCGAGCAGTCCGATCAGATCCTCGCCTGGTCGCGCAGTCTCGACCTGGTCACCGCGACGCTCGCGGCGTCCGACCCGGACCTGAGGCGATTGCTCACCACCGGAACGACGTCGGCGACGCAGATCTCGAATCTGATCCAGAAGAACGGCGGCGACATCGGCAAGGTCGTCGGTCAGCTCTCCGAGGTTGCACGCACGATCCAGCCCGCCGGCTACATGACGAACGGAACGTTCGCGATGCTGTCGGCGCTGTCGGCGGGTAGCCATTCACCTGCGCCCGGCGATGGCCAGATCCACTTCGGCATCGTGCTCGAGACCAATAACCCGCCGGCATGTACGCGTGGTTACGAGTCGACCGACGCCATGATCGACAACATCCGTAAGAAGGACCCGACATTCGACATCCGCTACGACGAGTTCCCGTTCAACACGCAGGCGTCCTGCAACGTCCCGTTCGGAAATCCGACCGGTGTGCGCAGCGCCAAGCGCGTGGAGTACGCGAACCCGAACACACCTCAGCCCTGGGATTCGACCCCGAAGAAGGATCCGGACAAGCTCAACCTGACGCCGCTGGCCACGCAGTTGGCGGCGATGATGGGCGTCCGTCCGGTGAAGCCGGGTGGGTTCGGCACCGACGGATTCGGTGGCTGACCGGCGGGAGCGCCGCGTCGTCGACGATGTGTGTCGATCGAATTGGCTCTCTCTCAGGTGTGCTCGCTACAGTGACGCCCGATGACCACCATGACTGACCCGACACAGGCGTCGGAGCCGACGAACGCCAACGACGGCACATGGCGCAGCCACCCGCTCGTCGGCGTGCTCGCCATCGTCGCGGTGCTTGTCGCCGCTGCGTGTGTCGCTTTCTTCGGCTACCGCGCCTACGAGGTGTACTTCGTCGAGAAGCCGATCCAGACCGCGCGCGACGAGGCGGTGTCGGGTGCCGAGCAAGCGATCATCAACGTCACGACCGTCGACCCGAAGAACACCGCTGACTGGAAGCGTCGCGTCGACAGCTCGTTGACCGGCAAAGCCAAGGAGCAGATCACCGCTCAGGACGTGACGACGCTCAATCAGCAGATCACGCAGGCGGGGCCGCAAGCCGCGACGCTGACGTCCCGGCTCAAGCGGTCGGCTCCGACCGAGGTCAACGCCGACGCCGGCACGGCGAAGGTGCTGATCTACGTCGACGCCACGGCCAAGCGGGCCAACGAGGCCGGCGTGACCCAGACGATGGGCTTCTCGGTCACCATGACGGACGTGGACGGCACCTGGAAGGCGTCGAACATCTCTCCGCTGGACGGGATCAACGTAGAGGAGCCGGGACAGTCGGGCTCCGGTAATCAGCAACAGGGAGGGGGGAACTGATGGCACGCCCACCGCGTAAGCCGGGCAACGGCCCGTCCCGTCGACCCTCCGCATACCGGCCACGAGTCGCCGGCCGCGGCCGTACCTCGGCCGCCGGCGACCCGCAGACGCCCGAAACCACGGAGACCCCGGAGGTCGCGGAGACCACCCGGAGTCCGGAGACTACGGGGATTCCCGAGGTCGCTGAGACTTCGCCGGTCGACGCCCCGGCCGCCGAGAGCGCAGACGCCGAAGCCGTCGAAACGGCCGAGGCTGCTGAGAGCACCGACGTCGCTGACAACAGCGCAGAGAGCGCCGAAGCAGCCGAAAAGGCCGAGGCCGCTGACACAACGGATGCCGCCGAAACCACGGAAGCCGCTGAAACCACTGAGGCCGCCGAAACCACCGACACCGGCCCGTCGCTCGAGAAGTCCGACTCCGACGTCGCGGAGGCACGTCCGACCGCGAAGACCCGACGTGTCGCACGCGTCTCGACGATCAAACCCAACACCGCAGCGTCGCAAAGTACGACGACGCCGGTGTCGACGGATCAGGCCTCGAAACCACGCAGGGGCGCTTCACCGTCGTCGTTTGTGAAGCTGAGCCGTCGCACGTTGACGGTTCTCGGCATCATCACGGGCGTGCTCGCGATCGCCGCGATCGTGCTGGCAGTCCACCCGGGCGCGACAATCGGTTCGAACAAGGCATTCATCGACCAGGCAGCGACCAGCGAACTGGTGTCCCAGGCCCAGACCAAGGTCTGCACGGCCAACTCCGCCAACGGAACGAAGTTCGACGAGTGGTCGAACAACGCGAGGTCGGGACTGACAGGGGAGGCGCTCGCACAGTTCAACAAGCAGGTCGCGCCCCTCAAACAGGTCATGGAGCAGGCCAAAGCCACCACCGACTGCCAGATCGACGCGATCGGCGTGCGCGACCTCACCGGCAGCGGCGACGGTTCCCGCGCTGTCATCGTGGTCAACATGATCCTGTCCGGCACCCAGAACGGCG
This sequence comes from Gordonia sp. 852002-50395_SCH5434458, assembly GCF_001665905.1. Taxonomy (NCBI): domain Bacteria; kingdom Bacillati; phylum Actinomycetota; class Actinomycetes; order Mycobacteriales; family Gordoniaceae; genus Gordonia; species Gordonia sp. 852002-50395_SCH5434458. The sequence goes on along the minus strand of NZ_LZTC01000051.1, from coordinate 36,462 downwards.
TACCGACACAGAGCCTCACCCCGCGCTACCAGGTGAACATGGAGAAGCACGGCGACTCGTGGCTCATCGCCAAGGTCGCAGATATCTGAGTCGCCCGACCGCGGCTCCTCGTCGTGCAAAACTGCCCAGCGCGGCCATGTGGCCAGCGCGTGTTCTACGCGCGTCGTGATGCTGAACAGTCGACGCTTTGACCCCCTCGACGCGGCATCACGCAGGTGAGGCGCTAATTTTCTTACACAAATTGGCGCGTACCGCTTGACGTGGCGGCGTTGGCGGGCCAATCTGTGACCAGCGATTGCAGCGCGGGCAGCCACCAGTGCGAAATCGTTTCCAGACGCTACTTGACAAAGTGCGTCTATTTTCTGCTACAGTTGGACGTTGCGCTGGCTGCCTCCTGTCCATCTGTCGATTCTCCTTCTGGCCACATTCTCCTCTGGTGTGTGCATGGTGATCGCGATCGAAGGTTGTCACCAGCGAACGGCCCACCAAGCCACTTAGCGCTTGTTGCACACACCGCTAGGCAGAACCCTCGTGTTGGAAGGACGCACCTTGGCAGTCGATCGCCAGTCCACCTCAACCACCATCCCGAATGCGCCGCACCGCGCATCGTTCGCGAAAATCAGCGAGCCTCTGGAGGTACCGGGCCTCCTTGATCTACAGCTCGATTCCTTCGAGTGGCTCGTCGGCTCCCCCGAGTGGCGCGCCAAGGCCATCGCCCGTGGCGAAGAGAACCCCGTCGGCGGTCTGGAGGACATCCTCCACGAACTGTCGCCGATCGAGGACTTCTCGGGCTCGATGTCGCTTTCCTTCTCCGACCCTCACTTCGACGAGGTCAAGGCCTCCGTCGAGGAGTGCAAAGACAAGGACATGACCTACGCGGCGCCCCTGTTCGTCACCGCGGAGTTCATCAACAACAACACCGGTGAGATCAAGTCGCAGACCGTCTTCATGGGCGACTTCCCGATCATGACCGACAAGGGCAGCTTCATCATCAACGGCACCGAGCGTGTCGTCGTGTCTCAGCTCGTCCGTAGCCCAGGCGTCTACTTCGACGCCTCCATCGACAAGGCCACCGAGAAGACCCTCCACACCGTGAAGGTCATCCCGGGCCGTGGCGCATGGCTGGAATTCGACGTCGACAAGCGCGACACCGTCGGTGTGCGCATCGACCGCAAGCGTCGTCAGCCGGTCACCGTGCTGCTGAAGGCTCTCGGCTGGACGAACGAAGAGATCAGCGAGCGTTTCGGGTTCTCCGAGATCATGATGTCGACCCTGGAGAAGGACAACACCGCCAACCAGGACGAGGCGCTGCTCGAGGTCTACCGCAAACTACGTCCGGGCGAGCCCCCGACCCGCGAGTCGGCCGAGAACCTCCTCGAGAACCTGTTCTTCAAGGAGAAGCGCTACGACCTCGCCCGCGTCGGCCGCTACAAGGTCAACAAGAAGCTGGGCCTCACCGACAACCCGATGACGGGCGAGTCGGTCCTCACCCGCGAAGACATCGCCGCGACCGTCGAGTACCTCGTGCGTCTGCACGATGCCGACCCGCACACCGTGTCGTTCTCGCAGGTCGCCGGACCCGACAGCCTCGAGGTTCCGATCGAGGTCGACGACATCGACCACTTCGGCAACCGTCGTCTGCGCACCGTCGGCGAGCTCATCCAGAACCAGATCCGCGTCGGACTCTCGCGTATGGAGCGCGTCGTGCGTGAGCGCATGACGACCCAGGACGTCGAGGCGATCACCCCGCAGACCCTGATCAACATCCGTCCCGTCGTGGCGGCGATCAAGGAGTTCTTCGGAACGTCGCAGCTCTCGCAGTTCATGGACCAGAACAACCCGCTGTCGGGTCTGACGCACAAGCGTCGTCTCTCGGCTCTGGGCCCGGGTGGTCTGAGCCGTGAGCGTGCGGGCCTCGAGGTCCGCGACGTCCACCCGTCGCACTACGGCCGCATGTGTCCGATCGAGACCCCTGAGGGTCCGAACATCGGTCTGATCGGTTCGCTGTCGGTGTACGCACGGGTCAATCCGTTCGGCTTCATCGAGACGCCGTACCGCAAGGTCGTCGATGGCGTCGTCAGCGACGACATCCAGTACCTGACCGCGGACGAGGAAGATCGCTTCCTCATCGGCCAGGCGAACACCAACTTCGACCTCAACGGAACCATCACCGACGATCGCGTGCTGGTCCGTAAGAAGGGTTCGGAGGTCGAGTTCGTCGGCGCGAGCGACGTCGAATACCTCGACGTCTCGCCGCGACAGATGGTGTCGGTCGCTACCGCGATGATCCCGTTCCTCGAGCACGACGACGCGAACCGCGCCCTGATGGGTGCGAACATGCAGCGTCAGGCCGTGCCGCTGGTCCGTAACGAGTCGCCGCTGGTCGGCACCGGTATGGAGCTGCGTGCGGCGGTCGACGCCGGCGACGTCATCGTCTCGGGCAAGACCGGTGTGATCGAAGAGGTTTCCGCCGACTACATCACCGTGATGGCCGACGACGGCACCCGCGACACCTACCGGATGCGCAAGTTCGCCCGTTCCAACCACGGCACGTGCGCCAACCAGCGCCCGATCGTCGACGAGGGACAGCGCGTCGAGGCAGGCCAGGTCCTGGCCGACGGTCCGTGCACCGAGAACGGCGAGATGGCACTGGGCAAGAACCTGCTCGTGGCGATCATGCCGTGGGAGGGTCACAACTACGAGGACGCCATCATCCTGAGCCAGCGGCTCGTGGAGGAGGACGTGCTCACCTCGATCCACATCGAGGAGCACGAGATCGATGCCCGCGACACCAAGCTCGGGGCCGAGGAGATCACGCGTGACATCCCGAACGTCTCCGACGAGGTCCTCGCCGACCTCGACGAGCGCGGCATCGTGCGTATCGGTGCCGAGGTCCGCGACGGCGACATCCTGGTCGGCAAGGTCACCCCGAAGGGCGAGACCGAGCTGACCCCGGAAGAGCGTCTGCTCCGCGCGATCTTCGGTGAGAAGGCTCGCGAGGTTCGCGACACGTCGCTCAAGGTGCCTCACGGTGAGACCGGCAAGGTCATCGGCGTCCGCGTCTTCAGCCGCGACGACGACGACGATCTCGCACCCGGTGTCAACGAGCTGGTCCGCGTGTACGTGGCCCAGAAGCGCAAGATCCAGGACGGCGACAAGCTCGCAGGCCGCCACGGCAACAAGGGCGTCATCGGCAAGATCCTCCCGCAGGAGGACATGCCGTTCCTGCCCGACGGCACCCCTGTCGACATCATCCTGAACACCCACGGTGTTCCGCGTCGTATGAACATCGGTCAGATCTTGGAGACCCACCTCGGGTGGATCGCCAAGACCGGCTGGAACATCAACGTCGCGAATGGTGTGCCCGACTGGGCGTCGAAGCTGCCCGAGGACATGTACTCGGCCGAGCCCGACACCAACACCGCAACCCCGGTGTTCGACGGCGCCCGCGAGGAGGAGCTGACCGGACTGCTGTCCTCGACGCTTCCGAACCGCGACGGTGAGGTCATGGTCAACGGCGACGGCAAGGCGATGCTGTTCGACGGTCGTTCCGGCGAGCCGTTCCCGTACCCGGTGTCTGTCGGCTACATGTACATCATCAAGCTGCACCACCTGGTCGACGACAAGATCCACGCTCGCTCCACCGGTCCGTACTCGATGATCACCCAGCAGCCGCTCGGCGGTAAGGCCCAGTTCGGTGGCCAGCGCTTCGGTGAGATGGAGTGTTGGGCCATGCAGGCGTACGGCGCTGCCTACACCCTGCAGGAGCTGCTGACGATCAAGTCCGACGACGTGGTCGGCCGCGTCAAGGTCTACGAGGCCATCGTCAAGGGCGAGAACATCCCCGAGCCGGGCATCCCCGAGTCGTTCAAGGTGCTCCTCAAGGAGCTGCAGTCTCTCTGCTTGAACGTCGAGGTGCTGAGCTCCGACGGTGCGGCGATTCAGATGCACGACACCGACGACGAGGATCTCGAGCGCGCAGCCGCCAACCTCGGCATCAACCTGTCGCGCAACGAGTCGGCCACTGTCGACGACCTCGCGAACTGATCTCGCTGCCGCCGGTCACGGAGTTTCCGTGACCGGCGGCCAACGGCCCTTTATTGACAGAGCTCTGGAAAGGTAACAAGTGCTCGACGTCAACTTTTTCGACGAACTGAAAATCGGTCTTGCAACGGCCGACGATATCCACAACTGGTCGTACGGCGAGGTCAAGAAGCCGGAGACCATCAACTACCGCACGCTCAAGCCCGAGAAGGACGGCCTGTTCTGCGAGAAGATCTTCGGACCTACTCGCGACTGGGAGTGCTACTGCGGCAAGTACAAGCGCGTGCGCTTCAAGGGCATCATCTGCGAGCGCTGCGGCGTCGAAGTCACCAAGGCCAAGGTGCGTCGTGAGCGGATGGGCCACATCGAGCTGGCCGCACCGGTCACCCACATCTGGTACTTCAAGGGTGTCCCGAGCCGCCTGGGCTACCTGCTCGACCTCGCGCCGAAGGATCTCGAGAAGATCATCTACTTCGCCGCATACGTCATCACCTCGGTCGACGACGAGCTCCGCCACAACGAGCTCTCGACGCTCGAGGCCGAGATGGAGGTCGAGAAGAAGGCCGTCGCCGATCAGCGCGACGCCGACCTCAACGAGCGTCAGCAGAAGCTCGAGGCCGACCTCGCCGAGCTCGAGGCCGAGGGTGCCAAGGCCGACGTGCGCCGCAAGGTGCGCGACGGTGGCGACCGCGAGATGAAGCGGATGCGCGACGCAGCACAGCGTGAGCTCGACGCTCTCGAAGAGCTGTGGGACAAGTTCGTGAAGCTCTCCCCGGGCGATCTGATCATCGACGAGAAGCTCTACCACCAGCTGCAGGACCGCTACGGCGAGTACTTCACCGGTGCGATGGGCGCCGAGGCGATCAAGAAGCTCCTCGAGACCTTCGACATCGACGCCGAGGCCGAGTCGCTGCGCGAGACCATCCGCAGCGGTAAGGGTCAGAAGAAGCTGCGCGCGCTCAAGCGACTCAAGGTCGTCGCGGCGTTCCAGCAGTCGGGCAACTCGCCGCTGGGCATGGTCCTCGACGCTGTGCCGGTGATCCCGCCGGAGCTGCGTCCGATGGTGCAGCTCGACGGTGGCCGCTTCGCGACCTCCGACCTCAACGACCTCTACCGTCGTGTGATCAACCGCAACAACCGCCTCAAGCGACTGATCGACCTCGGTGCTCCCGAGATCATCGTCAACAACGAGAAGCGGATGTTGCAGGAGTCTGTCGACGCCCTGTTCGACAACGGCCGCCGCGGCCGTCCGGTCACCGGACCGGGCAACCGTCCGCTCAAGTCGCTGTCCGATCTGCTCAAGGGCAAGCAGGGTCGTTTCCGTCAGAACCTGCTCGGTAAGCGCGTCGACTACTCGGGCCGTTCGGTCATCGTCGTCGGCCCGCAGCTCAAGCTGCATCAGTGTGGTCTGCCCAAGCTGATGGCTCTCGAGCTGTTCAAGCCGTTCGTGATGAAGCGTCTCGTCGACCTGAACCAGGCGCAGAACATCAAGAGCGCCAAGCGCATGGTCGAGCGTCAGCGCCCGGCCGTGTGGGACGTCCTCGAAGAGGTCATCGCCGAGCACCCCGTGCTGCTCAACCGTGCTCCGACGCTGCACCGCCTGGGTATCCAGGCCTTCGAGCCGCAGCTCGTCGAGGGCAAGGCCATCCAGCTGCACCCGCTCGTGTGTGAGGCGTTCAACGCCGACTTCGACGGTGACCAGATGGCCGTGCACCTCCCGCTGAGTGCGGAGGCGCAGGCCGAGGCGCGCATCCTGATGCTGTCGTCGAACAACATCCTGTCGCCCGCGTCGGGTCGCCCGCTGGCCATGCCGCGTCTGGACATGGTGACCGGTCTGTACTACCTGACCACCCTCAAGGAGGGCGCGGCAGGCGAGTACACGCCGGCAACCGACGACGACATCGAGCGCGGCGTCTACTCGAGCCCGGCCGAGGCCATCATGGCCGTCGACCGCGGTGCGCTCACCGTGCAGTCGCGCATCAAGGTGCGTCTGACCGATCAGCGTCCGCCTGCCGACATCGAGGCCGAGCAGTTCCCGGATGGCTGGAAGTTCGGTCAGCCGTGGGACGTCGTGACGACGCTGGGTCGCGTGCTCTTCAACGAGCTGCTCCCCGTCGAGTACGCGTATGTCGACGAGCAGATGCCGAAGAAGCGTCAGGCCGCGATCATCAACGATCTCGCCGAGCGCTACCCGATGATCGTCGTCGCACAGACCGTCGACAAGCTCAAGGACGTCGGCTTCTACTGGGCCACTCGTTCGGGTGTCACCGTGTCGATGGCCGACGTGCTCGTGCCGCCGGCCAAGGCGGAGATCCTCGAGCGTTACGAGGAGCGGGCCGACGGACTGGAGCGCAAGTTCCAGCGTGGTGCCCTCACCCCGGACGAGCGTCGTGATGCTCTGGTCGAGATCTGGAAGCAGGCCACCGAGGAAGTCGGTAAGGCCATGGAGGACTACTACCCGGACGACAACCCGATCACCATGATCCCGAAGTCCGGCGCGACCGGAAACATGACCCAGGTGCGAAACCTGTCGGGCATGAAGGGTCTGGTGACGAACCCGAAGGGTGAGTTCATCCCGCGTCCGATCAAGTCCTCGTTCCGCGAGGGTCTGACCGTCGCCGAGTACTTCATCAACACGCACGGTGCTCGTAAGGGTCTGGCCGACACCGCACTTCGTACGGCCGACTCGGGTTACCTGACCCGTCGTCTGGTCGACGTGAGCCAGGACGTCATCGTCCGCGAGACCGACTGTGGCACCGAGCGCGGCATCAACGTGTTGCTCGGCGAGAAGCAGCCGGATGGTTCGATCATCCGCGACGCGCACGTCGAGACCTCGGCGTACGCCCGCACCCTGGCCGCCGACGCGGTCGACGAGAACGGCAACGTCATCGTCGAACGTGGTCACGACCTCGGCGATCCGGCCATTGAGGCTCTGCTCGCAGCAGGCATCAACCAGGTCAAGGTCCGTTCGGTCCTGACCTGCGCGACCGGCACCGGCGTCTGCGCCATGTGCTACGGCCGTTCGATGGCGACCGGCAAGCTCGTCGACATCGGCGAGGCCGTCGGTATCATCGCGGCCCAGTCGATCGGTGAGCCCGGTACCCAGCTGACGATGCGTACGTTCCACCAGGGTGGCGTCGGTGACGACATCACCGGTGGTCTGCCGCGTGTCCAGGAGCTCTTCGAGGCGCGCGTACCCAAGGGTGTCGCACCGATCGCGGAGGTCTCCGGACGGATTCGCCTGGAGGACGACGACCGCTTCTACAAGATCACGATCATCCCCGATGACGGATCGGAAGAGGTTGTCTACGACAAGATCTCGAAGCGTCAGCGTCTGCGTGTCTTCAAGCACGACGACGGCTCCGAGCGTCTTCTCGCCGACGGCGACCACGTCGAGGTGGGCCAGCAGCTCATGGAGGGTTCGGCGAACCCGCACGAGGTGCTGCGCGTCATGGGTCCGCGTCAGGTGCAGGTGCACCTGGTCAACGAGGTCCAGGAGGTCTACCGGAGCCAGGGTGTGTCGATCCACGACAAGCACATCGAGACCATCGTGCGTCAGATGCTGCGTCGCGTGACGATCATCGACTCGGGTTCGACGGAGTTCCTGCCCGGCTCGCTCACCGAGCGTGCCGAGTTCGAGGCCGCGAACCGGCAGGTCGTGTCCGAGGGTGGCGAGCCCGCCGCCGGACGTCCGGTCCTCATGGGTATCACCAAGGCCTCGCTGGCGACCGAGTCCTGGCTGTCGGCGGCGTCGTTCCAGGAGACCACGCGTGTCCTGACCGATGCGGCCATCAACAGCCGCAGCGACAAGCTGATCGGTCTGAAGGAGAACGTGATCATCGGTAAGTTGATCCCGGCTGGTACGGGCATCAACCGGTACCGCAACATCGAGGTCCAGCCGACCGAGGAGGCCCGCGCGGCCGCCTACGCGGTGCCGTCCTACGACGACACCTACTACAGCCCGGACGGCACCTTCGGTGCTCCCGCCGGCGCTGCGGTTCCGCTGGACGACTACGGTTTCGGCAGCGAGTACCGCTGATCGGCGGCAACCCGCTGATCGGCGGTAGCCCGCTGATCGAGCTCGCTCTCGCTGATCGAGCCTGTCGAGATCATCGCTGATCGGCGTTAACCGGCTGATCGAGCGGTAACCCGCTGATCGAGCCTGTCGAGATCACCGAAACGGCCCCGCACCTCGTGAGGTGCGGGGCCGTTTTGCGTTCCGATGCGTCGGACGCTCACTCGTAGCGGTAGGGCAAATACTGCACGTTCCAGTGGTTGCCGTCAGGATCGTCGAAGTAGACGAAGTGGCCCCACGACTGGACGTCGACCTCACTGGCGTCGACGCCGGCGTCGAGCAGCTCCTTGCGCGCAGCCTCGATGTCGGAGACGCAGAGCATCAGTGTTCCGGCGTTGGGTGGCGCGGCGTCGACGATGCCCCGGCCGAAAGCGATCGAGCAGCGCGAGCCGGGCGGTGTCATCTGCACAAACCTGATCTCGTCGGTGGGGGACGAGTCGTGGTCGGGGTTGAACCCGATCCTGGTGTAGAAGTCCTTTGCTCGATCGACGTCGGTGACGGGCAGAAACGCGACTTCCAGTGTCCAATCCATGATTGTGGCCTTTCAGGTGGGGCGCTTCGAGGTTCGAGCCGAGTGCCGATCACTCGACGAACCGAGCATCGCAGCCAATGCGGTCATATCGGGTCCGCAATAGAAACCCGGCGCCGCCCAGTCGACGCGACGAGACGCCCACTCGACGCCCCCGCTGATCGCGCGCAACCCCCGCTGATCGAGCTTGTCGAGATCACCAGAACATCGGGGCGAGGAACTTCGAGGCGTAGTCGCGCAGCGCGTCGGCGTCGTCGATGTCGACGGTGTGCGAGTCGGTGAGCGCGAACGACATGATCAACCGAAACAGTGTCTCCGACGCGAGCCGCAGGTCGGCGTCGGGCATGTTGGCGCCGGCGGCGCGCAGGGAGTCGACGATGCTCTGACTGAACTGCCCGACCATTTCCACCACGTACGGGCCGTCGAATCCGATGATCAGGTCGGCGGCGCCCGGCTCGTCGGCGAGTATTCGGGTGACGAGTTCATTGCTGCGAGCACGCGTGATGGACACCTGGAACCCCTCGATCACCGCCTCGCGCGGGTCGAGGTCGCGAACAGCCTGTTGCATCTCGGAGAAGAAGTCCCTGCGCAGTTGCAGCACGACCTCGGCCAGGAGCGCATCCTTGCTGGGGAAACGGCGATACAGCGTGCTGCGGCTGACGCCTGCGTCGCGGGCGATGCGGTCGATGTTGGCTCGACGGACCCCGGAGCGCACGAACTCCGACGACGCCGCGTCGATGATCCGACGCTCCTGTTCCTCGGCGCGTCGACGACGCGACGCACCCAGCATCGTCATCGCCGAACCCGCGTGGGTCGACGACGCGGTCGAGGCTGAGCCTACTTCTGACACTCGTGAACCATAACTCACTCCAACGTTTCACGATCTCAAACACTCGACACCGACGGTATCGAGCATCGAGCGTGCGACGAGCTCGTGTTTCTGCAGTTGAAAGCGGATCTATAAATGAGTGTGTGACAGCGGACACATGGATATGTGATACTCGCCTCGGCGCGAAGAATGAAACCGGGATGTCTGATACGTCCCAAAACCAAACAAGTGCTTGATTGACTATGGGGGTTGCGCGTGCCGATGGCGCAGAGTGTGCAGGGCTTCGGCCGCACGGTCAGGCTGGGCGTGCGCACCTCTGTCATCGCGACCACCGACATCGTTGGCGGCAGGTTCCCGATCCGCGAGGCGACCGTTCAGGCGTGGTTCCTGCTCAGCATCACGGTTTTGCCGGCCCTGCTGATGGCCGTACCGTTCGGAGTGATCATCGCCGTGCAGATCGGCGGCCTCACCAGCAACCTCGGCGCAACCTCGATGGCCGGAGCCGTCGGCGGCATGGGCGTCATCCAGCAGGGCGCGCCGATGGCCGCGGCACTTCTACTCGGTGGTGCAGGGGCGTCGGCGATCACGGCGGATCTGGGAGCTCGCACGGTCCGCGAGGAGATTGACGCGATGCGAGTCCTCGGCATCGATCCCACGCGCCGGCTCGTCGCACCGCGGATGGTCGCGATGGTGCTGGTCGCCCCGGTTCTCTCGATCCTGATCATCGTGATCGCGGTGGCCGCGAGCTTCATCGTGGCGATCGTCGGACAGGGGGTCATCGCGGGCTCGTATTGGCAGTCGTTCGGCAGCTACGCGTCGACCACGGACCTCTGGATCTGCCTTGGTAAGTCGGTCATCTTCGGTTTCGTCGTGGTGGTCATCGCGAGCAGACGAGGGCTCGAGGCCGCCGGGGGTGCCCGCGGCGTCGCCGACGCTGTCAACGCGGCCGTCGTGCTCGGCATCGTCGCGTCGATGGTGATCAACGTGATCATCACCCAGGTCACGACGCTCTTCATCCCGCCGCAGGTGATCTGACATGGCGGTGATCTGACATGGCGCAACGCGCCGGGAGCTACATCCCGAGTACCAAGTTCCCGCGCTTGGAGAGAGTCGCCGACGACGCGGGCCGCCCCTTCGAACACATCGGCCGCCAGGTGACGTTCGTGCTCGACACCATCGCGGGTCTGCCGCACACGGTGCGCGCGTATCGCAACCAGACCCTCGCGGCGTTCGCCGAGACCACCTGGGGCAACGGCTCGATCCTCGTCGGCGGCGGGATCGCGAGTGTGCTTGCAATCCTTGGTGTTTCGGTCGGCGGCATGATCGGCATCCTCGGTGTCACCTCGCTCTCATCGCTCAACCTGTCGCCGATGGCAGGCCTCATCACCGGGTACGCCGCCACGCGTGAGATGGCCCCGATCGTCGCGGCAGTGGGGTTCGCCGCGCAGGCAGGATGCCGGATGACCGCCGAGATCGGCTCCATGCGCATCTCGGAGGAGATCGATGCCCTTGAGGCGCAAGCGATCCGGCCGATTCCGTTCGTGGTGGGCACACGCGTCATCGCGGGCGTCCTCGCCATCGTGCCGTTCTATCTGATCTCGCTCTGCCTGGCCTATCTGTCTTCGCGGCTGGTCGTCAGCGTCGTCTACGGCAATTCCGCGGGCGCCTACGACCGCTACGTCGAGGCGTTCGTGAGTCCGGTCGACGTCGTCTATTCGACGATCAAGGTCGTCGTCTTCGCGGTTCTGGTGATCATCGCGCACACCTATTATGGCTTCTTCGCGAGCGGCGGTCCCGAGGGCGTCGGCATCGCGTCCGGGCGGGCGATCCGCGCCAGTCTCGTGCTGATCGTGGCGGCCGACATGGTGATGTCGCTGATGTTCTGGGGTCTGAACTCGGGGCTGAACTTCGCATGAGCAGGGCACGCGAACTCTCCCCGGCCGCGCTGCGCAAGCGCGGTATCCTCGCCGTTCTCGTAGCCGCCGCGGTTGTCGCCCTCGTCGTCATCAAACCCTTCAGCGGAGGCGACGACTCCGTGCGCTTCGCCATCGACGCCCCGTCGCTTCCCGACGGCGTGCAAGAGGGCGTGCCCGTCGATATCCGCGGCGAGACCGTCGGAGAGGTCTGCGGCCTCGACATTTCGCGACGCGACGTCACGCGCATGGAGGTCTGCGTCAACCGGGACGCCATAGGCGAACTGACCGAGAACACGGCGGTCAGCTTCGTGTCCCGCAACCTCTTCGGCTCCGACGCCGTGCGTCTGAACCCGACGGGTTCGGGCTCGTCGGTCACCAGTGGCAGCGCCATCACGCTCGCACAGGCGCCGTCGGATTACACCGTGACGGCCACCGTGCGCAGTGCGGGCTCCTTCACCCTGCCCGTGCTGTCCCCACAACTCAGCGACCTGCTCAAGCAGGTGAGCGACACCACGATTCGCCTGTCACCGTTCCTGACCGCCGCAACCGTCACCCTGCAAACAGTGCAGCAGGGACAGCGCACACGCCTGAATGCGCTCTTACCCACTGCCGCAGACGCGTTCAGCGGTGTCGGTGCAGCGGCAGCGGGCGCAATCAAGGGACTCAACATCTTCAACTCCAACCCGCTCCTCCTCGACCACGGTTACGTGCTTCAGGTCGCGCAGATGATCGGCGACATCGGAGATCTGTTCGGCGGCATGGGATCACTGTTCAACGGCCTCGCGCCGTTCGGCGCGTTCATGGACCTCACCAACGCATTCACGACGCCGCTCGGGCAAGGACTCTCGGGTGTCACCCCCGCACAGGTCGGCACACTGATCGATCATTTCGGCAACGCGTTCCACACCGATCCGACGACGGGCCGGACCACCTTGTCGGTAACCGCGCACCTCGACGTCGTGCCCGGTGCTTCGGCGCCGTTGAACCAACTGCTGTCGAGAGTGGGTGGCGGTTCGTGAGAAACGCGTCGTCGGCGACGAAACGACTGCTGCTCGTGGCGGCCGTCGTGATCCTCGCCCTCTATGCGATCGTGCAGGCGATCAACCGGCCCGTCGGCGGCGACGTCGAGACCTACCGCGCCGAGTTCTCCGACGTGTTCGGGCTGCACAAGAACGCCGACGTCCGCGTGCGCGGCGTCCAGGTGGGCAAGGTGACCGACATCGATCTCCAGTCGACCGGCGTAGCGATGGTGACTTTCACTGTGCGCCAAGAGAATCGGCTCACCAGTCGCGATCAGCTCGCGATTCGATTCCAGAACCTCGTCGGCCAACGCTACCTCGCCGTCACCAAAGCAGAAGTCGCACAGAAGGCGGAGGTGAACGGGACCGTCAGCACGACCACGCCAACGGATGCGGCGCCACTCGACCCCGATCAGGTGATTCCCGCGGCCAAGACGAGTGGCTCCTTCGACATCACCAAGCTGTTCAACGGATTACGACCGCTGCTGCAGGGCGCCGACCCCGAGGTGTTCAACACCTTCGCCACCAACATGCTCCATCTGCTCCAGGGCGAGGACGGCGTCGGACTCGGCGACGTCCTCGCCGACGTCGAACGTCTCACCCGATTCGCCACCGACAAGAAGGCCCTGATCTCCACGATCGTCAACAACCTCGGCGTCGTCTCCGCCGCGTTGCAGGGCAAGTCAGAGATCATCGGGGTGCTCATGAAAGGCCTCGGCGTACTCTTCGACACTCTCGAGACCAAGCTCGATCTGCTGAAGTCCGCATTCGGCAACGGCTCCAGGGTGTTTCCGCCGATCGTCGACCTGCTCTCGAACCTGTTCGACCTCACTCTCGGCGGCCACGACAACGTCTCTGCGCGCATCATGCAACTCGTCCCAGACACCAACCAGTTCGCCGAGGTGCTCGGCGCGTTGCCGACCTTCCTTGCGACCGTGAACGCGTCGATGAGTCACCTGGGCTTCGACGCGACGTGCTCGCGCGGCGAGGTGGCGCTGCCGGAGATGGGGCAGGTCCTGCTCGGCGGAGGGAAGGTGACGTTGTGCAAGGCCTGAGCCGACTATCCGACTTCGCTGTCCGCGACCAGGTCTCCCGCAGAGCCGAGATCTCCTGGGCCGTCGGGGTTGTCGCCGTTGTGGCCGTGCTGGTGGTCGTCGTCGGCTTCCTCTACATCTCCCCTCCCGGGCGCGCAATCGTGCACGCGGTGATGTCGGAGAGCGGTGGCATCAAGGGCGGCACCGAGGTACGCATCGCAGGCGTGACCGTCGGCAAGGTCACCGATGTCGCGTTGTCCGACGACAAAGTCGACGTCTCACTCTCCGTCGACCGCACGGTCTTCCTCGGCGACCAGACCTCCCTCGACGTCCGGATGCTGACCGTGGTCGGGGGAGCCTACGTCGCACTGCTGCCCGCAGGAGATAAACCTCTGGGCGACTCCGTGATTCCCGCTTCGCGCACCTCAGTGCCCTACTCGATCTCCGAGGTGCTCGACGCGGCAGCCAAGACCACGTCGGGCATCGACACGCCGACGATGCGCGGCACCGCGGTGGCGCTGACCAACAGCCTCGACGCCGCGCCCGGCGCCATCCGCGGCATCATGTCCGACGTCGACACCCTCACGGGCTTGCTCGACAAGCAGCAGGATCAGATCAAGAGCGTCGCCGACATCGGCGGCGAATACAGCACCGCCATGGCGGCACAACGAGCCACTCTCGTCGAAATGATCAACCGTATTCACGCCGTATTGCCGCTCATCATCGGGTACAAGGATCGCGGCATCATCACCTACGACGCCCTCGCGTCGCTCGTGCTCTATGTCGGCGACGTCCTCGGGGAGCCGTATCAGGCGCGCATCAAACCGCCCCTGCGCAAGATCATCGCCTCCGCGGGCGAGACCAAAGACATCGCGGCAAAGATGAGTGTCGCGATCACACAGTTGCGCGACATCGCCGACAAGCTCAGTCGCACAGTGCATCCCAATGGCGCGGCACTCGACTTCGGTGACCAGGTGATCGACGACTCGTCGATCTGCATACCCATCGCGGGCCGCACATGTTGACCGCACGAGCACGCCGAATCGACAGCAGGGTGATCGCGCTGGTCGCCGCGATCCTCGCCGTTGCGCTGCTTGTCGGTGCGGTGGTCGTCTACCTGCGGTCGACGTCGAACAACGCGCGTGCCCTCTGCGCCCAGCTACCCGATTCGGCGGGCCTCTATGCGGGAAATGCGGTCAACATCCGGGGCGTCAAGGTCGGAACAGTGACGTCGCTGAACCCCGAAAACGGTTACGTGACAGTGCACATGAAGGTCGACGACCGGCGGCTGGCTTCCGACCTCAAGGTGGTCGCGATCAACAACTCGGTGCTCGCCGACCGTCGTCTCGAACTCGTTGGCACCGACGCACGCGGCGGCCCCGAACTCGCCGCGCAGACATGTGTTCCGCTCTCTCGGACGTTCACGCCCATCTCGGTCAGCGATGCGTTCCAGTCGTTCACGACGATGTTCAACGAGGTCGGGGGAGTGGGTACCGATACGAAAAAGCCGGTGGGAGAGCTCATCTCGGTCACCTCGCGGGAGATCAACGGCAGCGGCGGCGACATCAACAAGTCCATCAAGAACATGTCGAGTCTGATGGCAGCACCCGACGAGTTCCTCGCGCAGATGCGCTCGATCTTCGACAATCTGGCGACGCTCACCGATGTCACCACCCAGAACTGGGATGACCTGCGCGACATCGGGACCAACTCGGCGTCGTTGACCTTCATGATGGGCAGGCTGATCGAAGACTTCGTCTACATCTTCAACGGATTGTCGGAGGCCGCGCCCGCGATCGACGACCTTCTCGGCGACCTTCTCCCGCCGTTGCTCGACACGGCCGACGTCGCGAAGCCACTGATTGATCTCGGTATCGCCAAAACCCCTGACCTGCTTGTCCTTCTGCGTGAGATCCCGGGAATCGCGACGTCGGCGTCGGCCATGATGAGCCGGTCCGCGCGGGGGGTTCCGGTGTCTGTGTCGGGGCCGAAGGTGCTCACCAGGACCCCGAGTAGCGCGGCACTGTGCGGACTCCTCGACCGCAGCGGTGCCGGTCACTGCGACGTCCGCACCGGACAGACGGCGGTGGTCGATCTCACCGGTCTGGTTGGTGCTGCGATTGCGGGAGGTCTCGGCCGATGATGCGTCGTGGAGTCTCACTTGTCCTGTGCGTATTGGCCGTGGTGGCAGCGCTCGTCGTCGTCGCGGTCGGCCGTGGGACCAATCCGGCGAATCTGTTACCGAGACTGACCTCCTCGTCGTCGAATTCGACGACGCTCTACGTCGACTTCTCGTCGGTCGTCAACCTCCCGCTGGGCGCGCGGGTGCTCTCGCGCGGCACCCAGATCGGCACCCTGGAATCGATCGAACTCGTCCCCAACGCCGCGCGGCTGACCCTCGGCATCACGCCGGAAGCCCAGGTGTTGCGCGGCTCGAAAGCCGAACTGCGACAGTCGACGATGCTCGGCGACATCTACGTCGCGTTGATCCCGCCCGCCTCCTCGAGCGCGCCACTCCTGCATGACGGCGACGTGATCGGTCTACACGACACAGACCCCGGCCCCCAGATCGAAGACATCATCACCAATCTCGCCGACTTCATGGCGGGCGGTTCGGTGATGCGAGTGCAGGATTCGATCCGCAAGGTCAACGAGTCCGTCGACATCAAGAACGGTGACCTCCCCGCGGCATCGCGCGTCGGCGCCCACGATATCCAGGATCTCGCACGCGGCACCGACGAGCTGAACTCGATGATCGACACACTCGATCAAACCAGCCGCCAGATAGCCTCTGACCCAGCTCTTCTCGCGATGTCGATGGGGCCGCAGGGCCAGTTCACCCTGGGCTCGGTCATGGATGCGATCAGTGAGGGATTCAAACTCGTCGCGGGCTCCAGTGCTCTCGCGATCGGTCTGAGCTGGCTCACGCCGAGGCTCGCCGAGCTCAACCCGTTCCTGGAGAAGATCACGCCCCTGCTGCGCAGCTACTCCGCGACGTCGACCGAATTCAACGGCAACATCGGCAAGGTCGTCGACGTGACGCAGACAAAACTCCTCCCGTTCGCCAAGAACGGCGGGATCTCCGTCGACAAGATCACCGTGGGTGGGGATCGTCGGGAAGCAACCCGGTCGGTGACGGCGGTGTTGCGCATGATCGGAGCGGTCCGATGAAGGCGCGCTACATGTTCTCCATCGTCGCGACAGTGGCGGTGCTCATCCTCGCTGTCGCCTACCTCTCGGTGGGCGTACTGAAGATGCGCGTCATCTCCGACCAGACGACCGTCACCATCACCGCGCCCAAATCCAATGGTCTGCATGCCGGTTCGGCTGTCTTGCTCCGCGGAGTGTCGATCGGGAGTGTGTCTTCGGTGACCTACACCGGCGGCAACAACATCGACATCGAGATCTCCTACGACGCCGCGCATCAGATACCGTCGAACAGCAAACTCGTCATCGAGAACCAATCGATGATCGGGGAGTCGGGACTCTTCCTCATTCCCCCGAAAGACGATGCGGCCCAAAACATTCGTAGTGGTCAGACCCTGACCGCAACCGTGGTCGACGTCCCGGCGTCGGTACCGGAGCTCCTCGGCTCGACCCAGACGCTGCTCGATCAGGTCGACCCGACACTCGTCAACGATCTCGTCGACACTCTCGCGACGGCACTCGCCGGAACCGAGTCCGACGTCGAACGCCTCACCCCGGCCGCGCAGGTACTCGCGGCGACGATGATCTACTCGCAGCCGGCCATCGAGAAGATCATCGGGAACTCGACGACGATGCTGGAGGACGGCGCCTGGATCGGTCCTTCGCTGCGTCCGACTGCTCCCCAACTCGTGTACGCGGGCACCAGCGTCCGTGACGTCGTGACCGCGGTCAAGCCATTCGCGGTCTCCACCGACGGCGGAAAGAAGATCCGGGATCGTTGGAAACCGTCGTTGAATCGGTCCGCTGAGTTCGTGAACACCATTGCACCCCCATTGGGGAGTATCGCCGACACACTGCTCCCGGCCGCACGGCAGTCGGGTTCGGTGCTGGCCCAGATCAACATCGCGACGCTGCTGGAGCAGGCAATGAAGGTCCTGCCCGGCGACAGCCTGCAACTAACCGTGACCCCGCCGAGATGACAGCCCGAGGCAATAAGGAGCCAGCCCATGACGACCGACCTGCACACCACGACCAACGACGCCGAGCCGGAGAACGACGTCGAGCCCGAGAACGATGGCGCCGGCGAGTCTGACACCACCAATCCGCCCGCCGAGAAGCCGGCCGCCGGGAAGGCTGCTGCCGAGAAGGCTGCCGCCGAAAAGCCCTCAGCGCGAGCTCAGTTGGCCGAGTATTTGACGGTGCGTCGCCACCCTGTTGTCGCGGCGGTCAGCATGCTGTGCGTCGCCGCGCTGGTCGCGGTCGGCGTGCTCGCCTACCTCCTCGTGCAGCGATCCGACGACCTCGCCGCCGAGCGCCAACTGACCGCCGACAAACAGACAGCCGAGACCATCGCGGGCAGGTATGCGGTCGGCGCGGCGACATTCGACTTCAACAATCTGCAACCGTGGTCGGCAGCGCTCAAGAACGGCACTGCGCCGGAACTCAATTCGCGCTTCGACGTCGCGGTGAGCACGCTGACACCACTCATCCAAGAGGTCCAATGGGTGCAGACCGCGAAGCTGATAGCGGCGAAAACCGTTGACATCAGGGCTGATCGGCAGTTCATCGTGCAGGTCTTCGTGTCGACGCACATGACGAGTACGCAGAATCCGAAGGGACTCAACACCGTCACCCCCTACACCATCACGCTCGATCGCGATAGCAAGTGGCTGATCACCGACGTCGCCGGGATCGCAGGCGCGGCGCAGGACGGCTCGTCGGGCAGCGGCAGCCCGAATCTCACGCAGACAGACGCGGGCACCGGAACCCAGGGCAGCAGCACTCAAGGAAATGGCAACCAGGGAAACAGCAACCAGGGGAGTGGCAACGGCACGGGCGGTCAGGCCCCGGCCGCCCCCGCGCAGCCGACACCGTGACCTCGTCCACGACCACTCCGGGCGGACGCCGCTGGTCGGTTGTGCTGCTCGTCGTGGCAGCGGTGGGAGGCGTTGCCACGACGATGACGTGGGTTCGGGCGCAGGGGTCGGTCATTCCGGCGTCGACCGATCTGACCGACCAGGCCGTCACACGTTCGGGAGCACCCGAAGAGCTTGCCGCGCGCGGCGTCGTGAGTCTTGCCGGAGCGATCGCGCTGGTCGCAGCCTGCCTCCTCGTCGCGCTGGCGCTGTGGGCAGTCAGCCCTGGCTATCGGTACGCGCGCGCGGGCTACGCCGCGATCGGGGTCTCGGCGGTCGGCATCGCGGCGGTGGTGTGGTTCCTCATGGATGCGGCGGTGCATTCGTCGGTCTTCGGCGGGGCGGTCGACGTCCAGACCGACACCGTCGGGGTGTCCGCATGGCCACCGATCACGCTGTGCTGCTTCGTGATCGCCTGTCTCGTGGGTGTGATGCTGGTGCCGCGAGCGGGTCGAGACGGTCACACTCCAGCCGATGACCGCGCACCAGCCAACGACGTTCCCACAGAACCCTTTACGACGCCGCGTCCCCCAACGCTCAGAGCATGACGCCGAACATGATCGACATCCCCGCCGCCATGCAGATCTGCGAGATGTCGCCCGCGAAGGCGAGTACATCCGACGTCGTGCCCGCGCGGCGTCGTCGATCGAGGTAGCGGTACAACCACACGACTGCGGCGATGGCGAAACCGATGGTGAGAATCCAGTTGATCGGCGTGATGTACGCCGGTTGGCTGGTGCCGGTCATGTCCATTCCCGGCATGTCCATGCCGCCGGAACCGTGGTCGTGGGCGAGCACGAGCTCACCGAGCGCCGACGTGTATTCGACTGCGCCCGAAGCACTTGCCGAGGTGCTCCCAGGGAGCAGGCTGCCGTTCATCACGGCGTACATCCACGCCATCGCGCCCATCATGACCGCGTGATACACGGCGACCGATCGCCCGAACACCGAATCGGTCGCGGGGACGCAACCACAGTTCGCCCCGCAGGTGCACACATCGCCACACCCGCATTCCGGTTCGGCGAGAACAGAACTCGGGAATGCGAGAGTCGCCAGAAACCAGATGGCAGCGACGATGAAGAAGACCATCGGGCCTGTGGTCGGCCAGCTCATCGAGAACGGCCACGCCATCACGATCATCGCGACGGCCATGATCAGGTGCAGCACGTGTCCGACGTAGGCGGGCCAGCGAAGCGGTTGGCGCACCATTGCGTACACGGTCAACGCCGCGGAGATCACGAACAGGATCGTGACGACCCAGCGGAGTGCGAGATTGTCGATCATCGGGCACTCTCGGTTGCTGCCGTAGCCGGTTGCTCATCGGAGGGGCCGTGCTCGTGTCCGTGCGGAGGGGTCCCCGAACCGCGCCGCGAAGCAACGATGCCCCACACGGCGTCGACGATCACGAACATCGCCAACGGAATTCCGAACCACGGCG
Source organism: Gordonia sp. 852002-50395_SCH5434458 (assembly GCF_001665905.1). Taxonomy (NCBI): domain Bacteria; kingdom Bacillati; phylum Actinomycetota; class Actinomycetes; order Mycobacteriales; family Gordoniaceae; genus Gordonia; species Gordonia sp. 852002-50395_SCH5434458. The sequence goes on along the minus strand of NZ_LZTC01000051.1, from coordinate 16,515 downwards.
CAAACCACCCGAGTACCGCGACCACGACGATGAGCGCAACCGCCTCACCGGGCAGGAGCGAACTCAGCGACCCTCGCCCCGGCGCCTTGGGCAGTCCACCTCTCGTGGGACGCCGCCGCCACCACATCAGGTAGCCGCGGACGATCACGCTGATCAGTCCGATTCCCAAGAGCACCAGGATGATCTGATTGATGATGCCGAAAAGGCCCATATGTGCGCTGATGGCCCAGTCGGTCATTTTCGCCATGAACGGCCACTGCGCGAAGTTCACCCGATCGACGACAGCAAATGTCTTGGGGTCCACCGCGATCGCGTCGTACCGGGTAGGGAATCCGCGATTGTTCTCGTTCACCGACCACGCCGCGCCCTCCGCGGACGGCGGCGTGATGACCATCGGTGCGCGCAGACCCGCTTGCGTGGCGGTGTTGTCGACGGCGGTGAAGTCCGACGGCGTGATCGTCGGCGGGGCTTCGGCTGTCTCGTCACCCCCGTGGTGATGACCTTCGCTCGACGACGCGGGCGATGTCGAGACCGCGGGCGTCGTCCACGACAGTTCGGTGCGCAACTCAGAGATGCTCGCGCCCGCATACCGCGACCAACTCAATCCCGACGCCGACAGCGCGACGAGTCCGATGATGATCCACGTGCCGACGGCCCCGTGCCAGGTCAATGTTCGACGACGCTTCGGAGCATCGCGGTCAGGGGTGAGCACACGGTTGAGCTTGTGGGTCCGTCGTCGATAGCCGATCCAGAGGACCAGCCCGCCCAGCGCCGTCACCCAGAGCCAGCTCGCGGCGATCTCGCTGTAGTTGCGGCCGACGACACCCAGGTGCAGGTTGCGGTGCAGGTCGTCGAACCACGTGCGTACCGGCAGCCATTCGCCCATCGTGGTCAGCGATCCGCGCACGTCACCGGTGTACGGATCGACGAAGACGGTGCGTGTTCGGTCAGACGGCAGGTCGTCGACGCTCAGTGTCACCCGCGTCGTCGAGTCGGCCTTCGGCGCAGGCGTCACCGACGCGATGCTTCCCTCCGGATGAGCTCGACGCGCCGCAGCGACCTGATCGCCGAGCGGAAGCCGCTGTGTGCCGACATTGTCGACGGTGAGCTCATGGCTGTAGACGGCCCGGTCGACCTGCGGGATGAGTGCGTACAGCGTGCCCGTCACGGCTGCGACCAGTAGGAACGGGCCGATCAGGATTCCCGCGTAGAAATGCCAGCGCAGCAGGAGCGGACGCCACCGCTGTGCCGCCGACGGGGCCGGCCGCGCACCTCGCGCATCACGATCTGGTTCGACGGCTTCTGATTCGCCGGTCTGGGGTTCGACGGTCTCGGACTCGGCGGGCTTGTCTGGCGCGGAATCCACGGGTGGAGGGCTGACCACGGCTTCGGTGACTTCCTTCTCGGGATGGCTGCACTGCCGCCGGTTTTCCGACGGCACTGTGAGGAGTAGTCGCCTCGGCCCCGCTTGCGGTTCCCGCAGATCTTGGATGACCTGGGTCACTGTCGACCGTGCGCTCGAGACCGTCGACCGTGCGCTCCATCACGCCGACCGTGCACGCGAGGCAGAAGTCCCGCACGTCAGCGCGCCAGACCATAGGGTTGATACGTGCAGCCAGACGCACCTGTCACCATCTTCGGCCCCGACTTCCCGTTCGCATACGACGACTGGATCAGCAATCCCGCGGGTCTCGGTCGTGTGCCCGACGACGCGCTGGGCGCGGAGGTCGCGATCATCGGCGCCGGTATGGCGGGCATGGTCGCCGCGTACGAGTTGATGAGGGTCGGTCTGCGGCCCGTCGTGTACGAGCCCGATCGCATCGGTGGCCGGCTGCGCTCCGAGCAGTTCGTGCCGGGAGAGCCCGAGGTCGCCGAGCTCGGCGGCATGCGGTTCCCCGTCTCGTCGAGCGCGTTCTTCCACTATGTCGACGCACTCGGTCTGCGCTCACGCCCGTTCCCCAACCCGCTGACCGAGGCGGCGGGCAGCACCGTCATCGATCTCGGTGGCGAGACGTTCTACGCCAAGACGCTCGACGACCTGCCGCCGATCTACCGCGAGATCTCCGACGCCTGGGATTCGGCGCTCGAACGCATCGCGGGATTCTCTGCGCTGCAGGATGCGATCCGCGCTCGCGACACCGCGACGCTGAAATCGATGTGGAATGAGCTCGTCCGAGAGTGGGACGACCGCAGCTTCTACGACTTCCTCGCGACGTCGAAAGAGTTCGGTAACGCGACCTTTCGGCATCGAGAGTTGTTCGGGCAGGTCGGATTCGGTACGGGCGGGTGGGATTCGGACTTCGGCAACTCGATGCTGGAGATCCTGCGCGTCGTCGTGACGAACTGTGACACCGACCAGCGGTTGATTGTCGGTGGGGCAGAACAGGTTCCGCGTCGACTGTGGTCGGCCACACCGCATCGCATCGCGCACTGGCCGGTGGGGACGAGTCTGTCGTCACTGCACAGTGGTGCGCCACGCGCGGGCGTTGCCGCGATCCGACGACTCGGCCCCGACCGCATCGAGGTCACCGACCGCTGGGGCGACTCGCGGGAGTTCTCCGCCGTGGTCGCCACCTGTCAGGCGTGGCTGTTGTCGACCGAGATCGAGTGCGACGAATCGTTGTTCAGCCAGGACCTCTGGATGGCGCTCGATCGCACCCGCTACATGCAGTCGTCGAAGACATTCGTCATGGTCGACCGTCCCTTCTGGACCGACACCGACCCGGCGACCGGCCGTGACGTCCTGAGCATGACGCTCACCGATCGCCTCACCCGCGGCACCTACCTGTTCGACAACGGCCCCGACCGTCCCGGCGTCATCTGCCTCTCGTACACGTGGATGAGCGACGCGCTGAAAGTGCTGCCGCATCCAGTCGACCGCCGCGTCGAACTCTCGCTTGCGGCACTGAAGAAGATCTACCCCGACCTCGACATCGCGTCGCACATCGTCGGCCGCCCGATCACCGTCTCGTGGGAGGACGACCCCAACTTCCTCGGCGCGTTCAAGGGTGCACTGCCCGGCCACTATCGCTATAACACCCGGATGTACAACCACTTTCACGGTCAAGAGAATCTGCCCGACGCCGAGCGGGGCATCTTCATCGCGGGCGACGACGTCTCGTTCACGCCCGCATGGGTCGAGGGCGCGGTGCAGACAGGCCTCAACGCGGTCTGGGGAGTGATCACACATTTCGGCGGCGCCTCGCACCCGTCCAATCCCGGGCCGGGCGATCTGTTCGCAGAACTCGGACCCATCGACATAGGGCCGTGACCGCCGTCCCGCCATAGAAGCGCGTCCCACCGCAGAAAGAGACTTGGATGACCACCGATCGACTACGAATTGCGTTGTGGCAGTGCCACTCTGTCGCCGACGACATCGAGGGCAATCTCGACCGACTCGAGCAAGCTGCCGCGGAGGCCGCTGCACTCGACGCCGACCTGTTGATCACGCCCGAGATGTACCTGACCGGCTACAACATCGCGCCGAGCACTGCGCGACGCCTCGCCGACCCCGTCGACGGCAGGCTCGGCAACGCCGTCGGTGGCGTCGCGCGTCGCACCCGGATCGCGATCCTGTACGGATGCGCCGAACTCGACGACTCGGCCGTCTACAACACCGTGAGACTCGTCGATGCGAACGGCATTTCCCTTGCCTCGCACCGGAAGACGCATCTGTTCGGCGACGTCGACCGCGACGCCGTGACCGCGGGTATCGCCCCGCCCCCGGTGATCGACATCGGCGGCTGGAGTCTCGGTCTGCTCATCTGCTACGAGGTCGAGTTCCCAGAACTGGTGCGCGACCTCGCGGTCCGTGGCGCAGAGGTGATCTGTGTTCCCACCGCCAACATGCCCGAGTTCGACGCCGTGCAGACGGTGCTGCTCCCGGCCCGCGCCCTCGAGAACACCGTCTATGTGGCATACGCGAACTACTGCGGCGTCGAGGGCGACCTCGCATACGGTGGCCTCAGCGAAGGCATTGGCCCGGACGGTCGGGTGCTCGCGCGTGCCGAGCGCGAACCAGAACTGCTGGTCGTCGACGTCGAGCGAAAAGTGCTCGACGACGCGCGCGAGCGATTCACTTACCTGGACGACAGACGCTCAGATTTGTTGTCGTAACGCGAGGCGTCTCGGGCGCGACACATCATCCGTTGATTTCAATATGAAGTTTGGTTCAGCAATTATTCAGTCCTCGCATCTGCGCAGGTCGAAGGCCCTCTGTGAGACGCTTGGACGAATGTGTCGACAGTCACGTCGGGATGTGGACATGACCTACGGCCGTGTTCTACCGTTACCTACGGGTCAGTAAGCTACCGGCTGGTAGCGATGCTTTTGGGGTCACTTTCACCACGACGGTGTTCGCTAAAGCGTGCGCTCTGCTCGGCGGTGGTGACCCCTTTTTCATGCTGATCTGTCATCCGATCGAGTGTCGACGAAGGGGGCGGGTTCATGACCGAGACGGCTACGGATATCGGAGTGTCCACACATACAGGACAGGTGCGTTCGAGGGGTTCGCGCTCGTCCGAAGCGCAGCGGCAGGGACGAGGTGCGCGACGACAGCAACGCGCGCGCGCCTTCCTGCGGCCTGCGGTGTTGATCGAGGCGATCGAGGTCGAAAAGCTCATCGTCATACCCGGACTCGACGTTCTGCTCGCTGAGCCGGAACGCTTCGGACTGATCAACGAGACGTCGGCAGCGTTGCGTCAGGCGGTCGACCGGCACGAGACCGCGGTCGACGTGCTGATCGGCATGCTCATCGATTCGATCGGCGACGACGAGAGTGCCGCAGACCAACTCAACAGTGCTCCCGTGGTGCTGCCGGTTCGGGCATTGCAGAGCATCGTCGACGACTACCGGGACAGCAACGACGTCGCGAAGGTCGACGTGGTGCGGCTGGCCTTCCTCTTTGTTGCGGTTCATGCACTCACCGACCCGACGAACTGTGCGACGGCCTCCCGCAACCTCAACCTCGTGCCGCCGCCACTGCACCGCGACCGCGCTGTGCTCGGGCGGGTCATGGCCCACGCCCTGCCCACCTTCACAGCACGCGACCGCGACCTGTTCGCCGTGTACGTCAGCAAGGCGAGCGCGTTCTTCGCCGTCCCGGCTCCGGCATCGCCGACGTCCGAGGACGACGGTGCCACCGACCTCGCGATTGTCCGCTACAACGCCCACGCCCTGCGCACCAGTTGCCAGCACGTCGGGCTGGGCGGCAACGCTGTCCGCGTCGCCGGCTTGGGCTGACCAGCAGCGAACGTTTCGCGGCGCGGTGCGCAGCGCGACCGTAGGCTTTGACGTGTGAGCACCGACCGGCCGCAACGCTTCCGGTGGCTCCTGCACTTCGATCTCGACCAGTTCCAGGTCTCGGTCGAGCGTCTGCGGAGTCCCGAGCTCGCCGACGTCGCGCTCATCGTCGGTGGTAACGGCGACCCGTCGGAACCGCGCAAGGTCGTGACATGTGCGTCGTACGAGGCTCGCGCGCACGGCGTCCGCGCGGGCATGCCCCTGCGCGCCGCGCACCGCAAGCTACCCGACGCCGTGTTCATCCCCCTCGACACCGAGGCATACGACGCCGCGTCGGCGGAGGTCATGGACACGATCCGCGGACTCGGGTATCCGGTCGAGGTGTGGGGCTGGGACGAGGCATACGTGGGCGTCGAAAGAGAGGGCATCGAAAGAGAGGGCGTCGAAAGAGAGGGCGTCGACGACGCCGCGATCACCGAGATCGCCACCCGCATGCGCACCGCGGTTCTCGGCGCAACTGGTCTCGACTCGTCTGTGGGGATCAGCGACAACAAACAGCGGGCGAAGATGGCCACCGAGTTCGCGAAGAAGCCCGACCGTCTGCCCCCGCGAGACCCCGCAGGCGTCTCGACCTTCCTGCCGGTGCAACCGTTGCCCGACAAGGTCTTTCTGCTCGACGACCGCAACTGGATAGAACTGATGGGGCAGCGTCCCACCAGGGATCTATGGAGTGTCGGACCCAAAACCGCGCAGAAACTCAGCGCCAACGACATCGACACCGTCGACGACTTGATCGCGACACCCCGCGACGACCTCATCTCCACATTCGGTCCGCACCAGGGCAATTGGCTCTACGTGCTGTGCCGGGGCCATGGCGACTCGACGATCACCGCAGAACCGTGGGAGGCGCGCTCGCACTCCAAGTCACGGACCTTCCCGGCCGATCTGACATCGGTGGACGAAAAACACTCTGCGGCGCAACAGTTGACACGAGAACTGCTCGACCAGGTGATCGACGAAGACCGCGTGCCGTTCCGGATCGCGGTCACCGTGCGGACGTCGACCTTCTACACCAGGACCAAGTCGCGCAAACTCGCCGCACCCACCGTCGACATCGCAGAACTCACGCCGGTCGTTCTCGACCTCCTCGACCGCTTCGACGCCGACCGCCCCGTGCGACTGCTCGGAGTACGCATGGATCTCGTACCCCTCGACGCTCAGCCCACTGTCGACACCGATCTCGACGTCGAGGTGACCTGATGCAGCAGAACAGAATTCGCTCAGTGTGGCCGGCCATCATGGTGACGTTGACAGCCGTGCTCGCACTCGTGCTCGGCCCGGCATCGGCGCACGCCGCGCCCCGGCTCCCCGTCACCTACAACTTTCTCGACGGCGCACGCGCAGAGCTCGCTCACCCGGGTGGCTCACTGCCGGGCACCAACGACTTCTCGTGCCGTCCGACGCCGCGCCATCCCCGACCGGTCGTCCTCGTACACGGCAGTGGTGGTGGGCAGCAGACGAATTGGGCGACGCTCGCACCCGTGTTGGCCAACGAGGGCTACTGTGTCTTCGCCCCGACATACGGAGCCTTGTCGACGCAATGGCCCGCATCGGCGCTCGGTGGCCTCGGCCCCAAAGAAGACAGCGCATGGCAACTCGCGTCGTTCATGTCGAAGGTCATGGCTGCGACGCACAGCGACCAGGTCGACGTCGTCGGGCATTCACTCGGCACCGAGATCCCCACCTATTGGATGAAGTACCTCGGCGGACGCGGCCATGTGGCGCACTACATCTCACTCGCCCCGTACTGGCGCCAGGGACCCGACGACGACGATGCGCGCGGTGAGGCGGTGGCCGAGTTCCGACGAGCACTCGGTGTTCCGACACCGAAACGCCCGAACTGCCCCGACTGTGTTGCGCCGCCCCGCGATCTGGACTTCAACCACGCCGTGCGACAGCCGACTCCCTACCTTCCCGGAGTGAGCTACACGAACATCGTCACCAGATTCGACGACATCGTCACGCCCTACTGGGTGGGAATTCTGCCGGGCGGTCCCGGGACGTCGGTACGCAACATCGAGTTGCAGGACGGGTGCGACCGCGACTTCGCCGACCATCTGTCGATCGTGTCCGACCGTCGAGCGGTCGCGCACGTCCTCAACGCGCTCGACCCCGCACATCCGCGTCCGGTGCCGTGCGTGTTCGTGCCACCCATCACAGGTGGCTAGCCCGCAGGGGAGACCCGATCGTTCGCGACATGTTCGCGGGCATGGGTGATCGCGTCGTCGAGGTTGGTCATCAGATGATTTTCGTGACGGAGTTCGTCGATCACCCCGACGCCTTCGAGCAGCTTGAGATGGTCGTCCTGCACGCCCTTGATGATGACGGTGATGCCGCGGCCCTCGAGGTCGGAGACGATCTCTGCGAGCGTGTGGGCCCCTGTCGCGTCGAGCATCCCGAGATGCGACATCCGGATGATCACCACCCGTACCGTGGCGTCGGAGTGGGCGCCGGACGAGATGGCCGTCGAGATGCGTTCTGCCGCACCGAAGAACATCGCTCCGTCGAGTCGGAGCAGTGCGATGGCCTCATCGCCCGGTTGTGCTGGTCCCGGTAGCTCTTCGCGCGTCACACTCGACCGCTTCGCGACCTGCCGCAGTGCGAAGAACGCTGCGACGACAATGCCGATCTGTACCGCCTCGATGAGGTCGAAGCACACGGTGATGACTGCCGTCACCGCGAAGATGAGAGCGTCGGATCGGGTGGAACGCATGATCTTTCGGACCGTCGACGACGAGATCATCCGAAAGCACGTCACCATGAGCACACCCGATAGCGCGGCCAGCGGGATCTGTGAGACGGGACCCGTTGCAAGGTACACCACACCGAGAAGGAACACGGAGTGCACGATGGCCGACACACGTGTGCGTGCTCCCGAACGCACGTTGACCGCGGTCCGCGCGATCGCTCCGGTCGCGGGCATGCCGCCGAACATCCCCGACGCCACGGACGCGAGTCCCTGGCCGGTGAGTTCGCGGTCGGGATCGTATGGGCCGGTCGGCGACATCGTTGCGGCGACCCGTGCTGACAGCAGCGACTCGATCGCCGCGAGCGCTGCGATGGCAACAGCAGCTCCTGCAAGGGATTTCATGGTCGAGACGTCGAGGTGGGGTAGCGCGGGTGCAGGCAGATGTGAGGGGAGTTCGCCGATTCGACGCACCCCCAGGTGCATGAACCCGACGATCACGGTCACCAGGATGACGGCGGTCAACGACTCGGGAATGCTCCGATGGATGCGCGGCAACCCGACCATCAGCACGGCGATCACGGCGACGATTCCGAGGGTTTGGAGCGCGACGCTCCAGTCGGCATGCGTGACAACGTGAATGGCTGCCGGAAGGGTGCGTTCACCCTTCGGTGCGTCGGCGCCGAACGCGGCGGGAACCTGCTGCAAGAAGATGATCACGGCGATGCCGAGTGTGAACCCCTCGATCACCGGCCACGGAATGAACGTGACAGCCCGTCCGAGGCCGACGGCTCCCGCGATCAGCACGATGAGTCCGGCCATCACCGTGACCAACGCGATCGATGAGATCCCGTGCGCCGCAACGATCGGCGCGAGGATCACGGCCATCGCACCCGTAGGGCCGGAGACCTGTACGTGCGAACCGCCGAAGATCGCGGCGACGAGGCCTGCGACGACAGCGGTGATCAGGCCCGCGGCCGCTCCGACGCCCGAACTGATACCGAAGGCAAGGGCCAGCGGGAGTGCGACGACGCCGACCGTGATACCGGCGACGACGTCGGACTTCCAAGAACGACGTAGTCCGGCGTAGTCGCCGGTGGTGGGGATGAGTCGCAGCATGCGGCGCGGGGCGATCGCATGCAGCCACGCTGAGCTTCGGCGCCTCGGCCCTGTGGCCGTCGCGCTCACTGTGCGACGACGGGCGGGAGCGCAGCCATCGAATCGAGTTGGTCGCGTTCAGCACCGAGCGTGTCGGCGAGGAAGCCGCGCGCGGTCACGAGAAGGTCCGCGACCTTGGGGTTCGCCAGGCTATAGAAGACAGCGTTGCCGACGCGTTCGCTGTGCACCACGCGATGCCGCTTCAGGACGGCAAGGTGCTGCGACATCGTCGTCGGTTCGAGCCCCGTGATGGTGAGCAGTTCGCTGACGGGCGTCGGCCCACCGTTGGAGCTGAGCACCTCGAGCACGCGGATCCGAACCGGGTGTGCGAGTCCCTTGAACAGATTTGCCTTGATTTCGTAGAGCGGTTGCGGCCAGTTGGTCGTCATCTGCCGACCTCCTCGGTGATTGATGTGGGCGATGAAATGATGGATTGATAAATTGCGCAATCCATTGATAGCACTTCTGGCATCTCGGGTCGAGTCAGGTGTGACGTACTACGCCTCGGCGCGCGGTATCCGGACGCCGAGGAGTTCGGCATCGGGATCGGCGTCCAGGCCCAGGCGATCCCAGTCGAGGGTCACCGCTACCACGGCGTATGCCGAGGTCGGGAACCGTTCGATGTATCCATCCGGGTCGAGGGTGAGTGCCGTCTTCGGCATGCCCGGTTCGTGTCCGACGACGAGAACGGTCGACGCATCGGCCGGCGCGTACACACGCACGACCTCCAGGATGTCGACGGGTGATCCGCCGTAGATTTCGTCGAGGAAGGTCGTCGGCGCGCTGATGCCGGTGCGCTCGAGCGTCTCGCGTGTGCGTGTCGCGGTCGAGCAGAGCACGGCGTCGACTCGGAGATCCTCTGAGCGAATCCACTCGCCTGCGAGCGCTGCTTCTCGACGGCCGCGGTCGGCGAGCGGGCGGTCGTGGTCGGCGACACCCGGCGGGTAACCGGACTTGCCGTGACGCATCAGTACCAGCGTGCGGGGTGCTGCGCTCATGCGATGTTCCGCGAGCGGCCTGCGCCGTGATCGCCGCGCTGGCGGGCGTCGGCGATACGCAGCACCGTGACCGTGGCTCGCCACGCCGCGGACTCTTGCCGACAGAACTGCGCGTGGTCGTTGTCGCCCGTTGTCGACGCCTCATCGGCCTGGGCCTCGAACTCGTAGGCCTCGTCGAGGCAGTCGGCGATGATCGACAGGACGGTCGTGTGGTCGGTGTGCGCGGCGTCGAGGACCTTCGTGATCGTCTCGGCGTCGAGGGTTGCGAGTTGCTCGAGTTCGGTTCGGAACCACGCGATCGCGCGTGCGTCGTCGTGCCCGGAAGTGCCGTGATGTGTGCCCCGCATCTCTTCAGATTAGTGGGGGACACCGACGCAAAGCCGCTACGACACCGTTAGCCTGGATTTCGTGCATTCCTGGCTTCCCGCGCTGCTGGCTACTGCCGCAGCACTCCTCATCGCCGGGGGTACGGTGCTCCGGCAGCGTGCCTCTCGGGCGTCGGGGGCCATCACGCCGGGCTGGTGGCTCGGAGCGGCGATCGCGATCGCCGGGTTCGCGCTCCAGGCGTCGGCTCTCGGATTGGGGTCGATACTGCTGGTCCAGCCGCTCGTCGTGCTGGCGGTGTTGTTCGCGTTGCCGCTCGAAGCGTGGGCCGACCATCGGCATCCGCAGGCCAAGGAGTGGGCCTGGGGTGCGATTCTCGTCGGCTGTGTCGCGACCTTCCTGCTCATCTCGCGCCCCGAGCCGTCGCTTCGACGACCCAACGACATGGTCGTGTGGGGGGCCGTCGCGGCGGTCGCGGCGGTCGTCGTCGGATGTGTCGTCCTTGCCGAGCGATCCACCCCGCACTACCGGGCACTGTTCTACGGACTGGCCGCGGGGACGCTGTTCGGAGTGTCGGCGCTCCTGGTCAAGACGGTGGTGTACCAGGCGATTCACCACGGCATCCACACCTTCGCCAAGCCCGAGATCTACCTGCTGGTTCTGGTGGCGACCGGAGCCGTGGTGGCCCAGCAGAAGGGGTTCGGCGCGGGCGACCTGCAGACGTCGTTCCCGGCCATGAACGTGATGGAACCCGCGGTGGCGATGGCCCTCGGCGTGGTGCTCCTCGGTGAGAATCTCAAGGTGTCGGTGCCCACCGCGCTGTTCCTCGGGATCGTGCTCGCCGCGATGGTCCGATCCGTCGTCGAGCTCGCGAAATCGTCGGCGGTGCGAGGCGAAGAACGCGAGGCGCAACTGCGTGACTCGGCACCCTCGCCGATCCGCAGGGTCGCCTGACGGGAGTCGACGACGCCGCGGGCCCGGGGACGTTCAGGCGTCGACGGACTCGATCACGTTCGCGATGCTCTGCGCCCATTCGGTTGCGGCCTTCGCAGGCTTGATCGACGACGAGTTGTCGTGGCGGTGATGTTCTCCGACCTGGGTCGCTCCGTGGCGGGTGAGGAGCTCGGCCATGAGCTCACCGCCGCGGTTGAAGGTCTCGCCGTAGATGGTGTCGCCGAGTCCGAACACGCCGAACCGCACGCCGGACAGGTCCGGGGTGGTTTCGGTGATCTCCTCGGCGAAGGGCTCGGCACCCGTCGGCAGTTCGCCCTCGCCGTAGGTCGAGCAGACGACGACGAGGAAGTCGTCGGGGTCGAGATCCTCGACGGCGAACTCGCTCATGTCGTAGATCGACGGATCGTGCTCGGCAGCCAGGACATCGGCGATGGCGTCGGCCACGAGCTCTCCGTTGCCGGTCTCGGTGCCGTAGAGGATGACGACGGACACGATCTACTCCCTTGATTCTTCGCGTGATGGATGTGGGCGCGGTCGACGGGCGATCGCAACCAAACGAAGGCTACCCTAACTGGCCACTTGGGCGCACCGGAGCCTTCTTCGACTCCTTCGTCGGAAGGCGTTTACGAAATTACTTGGATGTCCTAGTATGTGTGGGTACAGGGTCTGATGGCTCACATCTCCCGGCCCCATAAGCGTCACGACACTCGACGTCCACAATCCGAACCTCCACAACCCAGAACAGGTGATCACCGGTGACCGCTGATGTATCCGTACCGTCCATTCCGCACTACCTCAACGGTGCGCGCGTCGAGGTGACAGATGGACGTCACGCCGACGTCTTCAACCCCAGCACCGGCGCGGTCCAGGCCTCCGTTCCCCTCGCGAGCACCGACGACGTCGCCGCCGCTGTCGCAACCGCCGTCGAGGCGCAGAAGGAGTGGGCCGCGTGGAACCCGCAGCGTCGCGCCCGCGTGTTGATGCGCTTCGTCGACCTGGTCAATCAGAACGCCGACGAGATCGCGACGACGCTCTCGCTCGAACACGGCAAGACGCACGCCGACGCCCTCGGTGACATCCAGCGCGGCGTCGAGGTCATCGAATTCGCCATCGGCATACCGCATTTGATCAAGGGTGAGTTCACCGAGGGTGCCGGCTCGGGCATCGACGTGCACTCGATCCGCCAGCCCCTCGGCGTGGTCGCGGGCATCACCCCGTTCAACTTCCCGGCCATGATCCCGTTGTGGAAGGCCGGGCCGGCACTCGCATGCGGCAACGCCTTCATCCTCAAGCCGAGTGAGCGTGACCCGTCGGTTCCGGTGCGTCTCGCCGAATTGTTCACGCAGGCAGGTCTTCCCGACGGCGTGTTCCAGGTGGTGCACGGCGACAAGGAGGCCGTCGACGCGCTGCTGAACCACCCGGAGGTGAAGGCGCTCGGCTTCGTCGGTAGCTCCGACATCGCGCAGTACATCTACTCGACCGCCGCCGCGAACGGCAAGCGCTCGCAGTGTTTCGGTGGCGCCAAGAACCACATGATCATCATGCCCGACGCCAATCTCGACCAGGCAGCCGACGCACTGATCGGGGCAGGCTACGGCAGTGCGGGCGAGCGATGCATGGCGATCAGTGTTGCCGTTCCGGTAGGGGAGCAGACCGCAGAACGGTTGCGCGCCAAGCTGATCGACAAGGTCAACGCACTGCGCGTCGGCCACAGTCTCGATCCCAAGGCCGACTACGGCCCACTGGTCACGGCGGCGGCACTCGAGCGCGTCAAGGGCTACATCGGCAAGGGCGTCGAGGAGGGCGCAGAGCTCGTCATCGACGGCCGCGACCGCAGCAGCGATGAACAGACGTATGGCGACGACGATCTGTCGAACGGCTTCTTCATCGGCCCGACGCTCTTCGATCACGTCACCAAGGACATGTCGATCTACACCGACGAGATCTTCGGTCCGGTGCTCTCGATCGTGCGCGCCGGCGACTACGAGGAGGCACTCGCTCTCGCGTCGGATCACCAGTACGGCAACGGTGTTGCGATCTTCACCCAGGATGGCGACGCCGCCCGCGACTTCACCGCGCGTGTCGACGTCGGCATGGTCGGCGTCAACGTGCCGATCCCGGTTCCGGTGGCCTACTACACCTTTGGCGGTTGGAAGCGTTCCGGATTCGGCGACCTCAACCAGCACGGACCTAGCTCGATCCAGTTCTACACCAAGACCAAGACCGTCACGTCGCGCTGGCCGTCGGGCGTCAAGGACGGGGCAGAGTTCGTCATCCCGACGATGGACTGAGGGCGATGACCACCACCGCTCCGGCCGGAACCGCGGTCGGTCTCGACGACGACGAGCGCGTCATCGTCGAGACCGCCGCGGCGTTCGCGGCCAAAAGGCTTGCGCCACATGCCCTCGAGTGGGACTCGACCAATCACTTCCCGGTCGAGGAGTTGCGTGAGGCGGCTCAACTCGGGATGGGCGCCATCTACTGCTCCGAGGATGTCGGCGGAAGCGGACTGCGTCGACTCGACGGAGTGCGGATCTTCGAGCAGCTCGCCTACGCCGACCCGGCGGTCGCCGCATTCCTCTCGATCCACAACATGTGCACGTGGATGGTCGACAGCTACGGCACCGATGAGCAACGCGCGCACTGGATTCCACGCCTGGCGAGCATGGAGACCATCGCGAGCTACTGTCTGACAGAGCCGGGTGCCGGTTCCGACGCTGCGGCGCTGTCGACCCGCGCGGAGAAGGTCGGCGACCACTATGTGCTGTCCGGCGTCAAGCAGTTCATCTCCGGAGCCGGGTCGTCGGATCTGTATGTCGTCATGGCGCGCACGGGTGGCGACGGACCGAAGGGCATCTCGACGTTCCTCGTCGAAAAGGCTTCCGACGGGCTGAGTTTCGGCGCGCAGGAACACAAGATGGGGTGGCACGCGCAACCTACCGCGCAGGTCATCCTCGACGAGGTGCGTGTCCCCGCCACCAACCTGCTCGGTGAGCAGGAGGGCATCGGCTTCGGGATCGCGATGAACGGGCTCAATGGGGGAAGACTCAACATCGCGGCGTCGTCTCTCGGTGGTGCCCAGGCTGCTTTCGACAAAGCGGCGTCGTACGTCGCGTCGCGAAAGGCGTTCGGGAACAACCTGATCGACGAGCCGACGATCCGCTTCACCCTTGCCGACATGGCCACCTCGCTGCAGACCTCGCGCCTGATGCTGTGGCACGCGGCGTCGTCTCTCGACGCGAATGCGCCCGACAAGGTGGAGCAGTGCGCAATGGCGAAGCGATATGTCACCGACGCCTGTTACACCGTCGCCGACCAGGCGCTGCAGCTCCACGGCGGCTACGGCTACCTCACCGAGTACGGCATCGAGAAAATCGTCCGCGATCTGCGCGTGCACCGCATACTCGAGGGGACCAACGAGATCATGCGCGTCGTCGTGGGTCGGTCGGTGGCCGCACGGTTCCGCGAGTCCTGACCAACTCCACCTGACCACACACACTTCAACACAGGGAGAATCGACAATGACGACGATCGCCTTTCTCGGACTCGGCAACATGGGCGGCCCCATGGCCGCCAACCTCGTCAAGGCCGGACACACCGTGCACGGGTACGACCCCGTTCCCGAAGCGGTCAAAACCGCCGAAGCCGCAGGCGTGCAGACTTTTCCGACGGCGGTCGAAGCGGTCGCCATCGCCGAGGTCGTGATCACGATGCTCCCGAGCGGAGCCATCGTCAAGAAGCTCTACGACGAGATCCTCCCCGCCACCGCCACGGGCGCGCTACTCATCGACAGCTCGACGATCTCCGTCGCCGATGCACGCGAAATCAATTCGCGCGCAGCAGATCACGGGTTCGCACAGGTCGACGCCCCGGTCTCGGGCGGCGTGAAGGGCGCGGTCGCCGGCACGCTGGCGTTCATGGTCGGCGGCACCGAGGAAGCGTTCGTCGCCGCACGGCCGACGCTGGAACCGATGGCGGGCAAGATCATTCACTGCGGCGACTCCGGAGCGGGTCAGGCGGCGAAGGTGTGCAACAACATGCTGCTCGCCGTCCAGCAGATCGCGGTCGGCGAGGCGTTCGTGCTGGCCGAGAAGCTCGGCTTGTCCGACGACGCGCTCTACGACGTGGTCACCGGCGCGACCGGAAACTGCTGGGCCATCGAGACGAACTGCCCGGTCCCGGGCCCGCAGCCGACGTCGCCCGCGAACAACGACTTCAGGCCGGGCTTCGCCACCGCGCTGATGAACAAGGACCTCGGCCTCGCGCTCGACGCCATCGCCGACACCGGTTCGCGCGCGCCACTCGGCGAGCACGCCGCCGCCCTCTACCGCGCCTTCGCCGAACAGCACTCCGACCTGGACTTCTCGGCGATCATCACGACCCTGCGCTGAGCGCACTACCCGCTGGTCGAGCTTGTCGAGACCACCCGCTGGTCGAGCCCGACCCCGCTGGTCGAGCCTGTCGAGACCACCAGCCGCCCGAGCTCCTACTCGATGGTCGAGCTCGACCCGCTGGTCGAGCTGAACCCGCCGGTCGAGCCCACCCGCTGGTCGAGCTTGTCGAGACCACCCGCCGCCCGGGCTGAACCCCCGCTGGTCGAGCTCGACCCGCTGCTTGAGCTTGTCGAGACCACGCCGTCGGCGGCGCAACCCGCTACGGCCGCGGATCAGTATGACGCGCAGCCCGAAATGTGTGTCGTATCGGAAGATGTGGGTGCTGCAGCACACAGATCCTTCGGTTCGACACACATCTAGCCCGGCCGGGCTGCTGGCGTGCATACGGGTCGCAAGGTCTAGCTGGAGCCGGGGTGCGTACACAATCGTGACGTGAGCGGGGCGCCGAGGAGATTATTGTCTTGGCGTCGCGCTGACGACCGAGTTGTGTACGCGCTGTGCGGGTGTGGTGTTTGGTGGGCGTTGGGCAAGGTGGCGCGGGCCCCGACCAGCGGAGCACCCGGGTCGAGAGCACTGGGCCCGGTGGGTGATCTCGACAGGCTCGATCAGCGGGTGGGCTCGATCGGCGGGTTCAGCTCGACCAGCGGGTCGAGCTCGACCATCGAGTAGGAGCTCGGGCGGCTGGTGGTCTCGACAGGCT
>NZ_LZTC01000050.1:0-8938 GCF_001665905.1 Gordonia sp. 852002-50395_SCH5434458 | reverse complement strand
TATGCGATCGTCGGCAGCGTCAGATGTGTATAAGAGACAGGTGTCGCGCAGGCCCAGTCGCCGTCCGCCGACCGTCGCCGCAGCGATCGCCGACAAGCTGGTGCTGTCGAAGCTACGTGCAAAGCTCGGGATGGATTCGCTCGTCGCCGCCGTCTCCGGCGCCGCACCGGTCGACGTCGCGGCGCTCGAATTCATGCTCGCACTGGGCATTCCGGTGATGGAGGCGTGGGGCATGTCGGAGACGTCCGCGGTCACCACGGTCAACCCGGTCGCCCGACCGCGGTACGGGAGCGTCGGTACGGCAATTCCGGGCACGGAGGTGACGCTCGCGTCCGACGGTGAGGTGATGGTGCGCGGCGGAGGTGTGATGCGCGGCTACCGCAACGATCCAGAGCGCACCGGCCAGACACTCGACGCCGACGGCTGGGTGCACACCGGTGACATCGGGACGCTCGACGCCGACGGCTTCCTGACGATCGTCGACCGCAAGAAGGAGTTGATCATCAACTCCGGCGGAAAGAACATGTCACCGTCGAATATCGAGGGCGCGCTCACCGCGGCCAGTCCACTGATCGGCAGCGTCGTCGCCATCGGCGACAACCGCCCCTACGTGTCGGCGCTGATCACCCTCGACCCCGATGCGGTGGCAGCTTTCGGTCAGAAGGCCAGCATCGTCGACGTCCGACCAGAAGTGCTCGCACTGCACCCGACGATCCAGGGCGCCATCGAAGACGCAGTAGCACAGGCCAACTCGCGGCTCAGTCGCGTCGAACACATCCGCGCGTGGCAGGTGTTGCCGACGTACTGGGCCCCGGGTGGCGACGAACTCACGCCGACGATGAAGCTCAAGCGTTCGCCGATCGCCAAAAAGTATGCCGACGAGATCGACGCGCTCTATCAGCGCTGAACGCGCTCCCGACCAGCACCACGAAGGCAGACCACGATGACAAACGATCTGACAACCGAACTCGCCGACCTCACTGCGCTCGCCCGCGAGTTCTTCACCAAAGAGGTTGCGCCGCGCCACGAGGAGTTCGCGGCGGCCGGTCAACCCGACCGTGCGCTCTACCGTCGTGCGGGCGAACTCGGTCTGCTCGGTATGTCGATCCCCGAGGAATACGGCGGTGGCGGAGCGACATTCGCGCACGAGGCCGTACTCTTCCGCGAGCAGGCCCGCGGCGCCGACCTTTCCATGCAACTCGGTGTGCACTCCGGGATCGTTCCCCACTACCTGCTCTCGTACGCGAACGAGGAACAGAAGAAGCGGTGGATTCCCAAGCTCGTCTCGGGTGAGTGGATCGGCGCCATCGCCATGACCGAGCCGGGCACCGGGTCGGATCTGCAGGCCATCAGCACCCGCGCGGTGCGCGACGGCGACGAGTACGTCATCACGGGCGCAAAGACTTTCATCTCCAACGGCGCAACGTGCGACCTACTGATCGTCGCGGCCAAGACCGACCCGGAGCTCGGGGCCAAGGGCGTCTCACTGCTCGTCGCCGAAGTAGGCGACAACCCGCCGGGTTTCGAGCGCGGACGCAAGCTCAAGAAGATCGGCCAGAAGGGCCAGGACACCACAGAGCTCTTCTTCGACGGGCTCCGCGTACCGGCGACGCATCTGCTCGGCGGCACGGAGGGCACCGGCTTCGTCCAACTGATGCAGCAACTCCCGCAGGAGCGACTGATCGTCGGCGTCGCTGCGCTCGGCGTCGTCGAAGCAGCGTACGAGCTGACGCTCGAGTACGTGCGTGAGCGCCACGCCTTCGGCAAACCGCTTTTCGCACTGCAGAATACGCGGTTCGAGCTTGCCGACATCGCTACCACCGTCGAGGTGATGCGGGCTTTCGTAAACGATGCCATCGACAAGCACGTGCGTGGCGAACTCGACGTCAAGGGCGCCGCGATGATCAAGCTGTGGTGTTCGGAGCAGCAGACGCAGGTCGTCGACCGTTGCCTGCAGTTGCACGGCGGCTACGGCTACATGGAGGAGTACCCCATCGCGCGGCTCTTCGTCGACGGGCGCATCGCGAAGATCTACGCGGGCGCCAACGAGGTCATGAAAGACCTCATCGCGCGCAGTCTCTGATTCTGCAGCCTCTAGTTCTGCGGGCGATCTGATTCACACACTCACGAAGGCGAAACCCTTGACCGACTTCACCACTCACATGTCCGGCATCATCGGCTGGGACGTCGACGCGGACGGCATCGTCACGGTCACCATCGACGACAAGACCCAGTCGACCAACACGATGACCGACGATATGTCTGCAGCTCTGCGCAGCGTCGTCGAACGCCTTGAGCATGAGAAGGACTCGATCACCGGCGTGATCATCACGTCGGGCAAGGACACGTTCTTCGCGGGTGGCGACCTCAACCTGCTGATGACCGCGGGCCCCGATGACATCGAAGCCATCTCGGCAGGGCTCGACCATTACAAGGAGACGTTCCGCCGACTCGAAACCCTCGGCAGACCCGTCGTCGCGGCGATCAACGGCACAGCACTCGGAGGCGGATTCGAGGTCGCGTTGGCGGCGCATCGTCGAATTGCATTGGACGCCAGAGGAAGTCTGCTCGGCCTTCCCGAGGTCACGTTCGGGGTGCTGCCCGGCGCCGGTGGTGTGACGCGCGTCGTGCGCATGCTCGGGGTGGTCGACGCGATGCTCAACGTGGTGGGCCAGGGACAGCGGATGACGCCGCGCAAGGCATTACAGGTCGGCGTGATCGACGAGGTCGTCTCGACCCGAGAAAGAATGTTCGACGCCGCACGCACCTGGATCAAAGCCAACCCCGACGCCACACAACCGTGGGACCGCAAGGGATTTCGCATTCCGGGTGGCACGCCGTCGTCGCCCGCACTTGCGGCCAACCTACCCGCATTCCCCGCGACACTGCGCAAGCAACTCAAGGGCTCGCCGATGAACGCCCCGATCTCGGTGCTGGCCACCGCAGTCGAGGGCGCGTCGGTCGACATCGACACCGCCTTCACCATCGAGACGCGCTACTGCGCGCGACTGATCTGTGGCCAGATCTCGGCGAACATGATCAAGGCGCTCTTCTTCGACCTGGGCAAGGTCAACAAGGGAACCGCCCGCCCCGCCGACGTTCCGGTACGCAAGGCCACCAAGGTCGCCGTCCTCGGCGCGGGCATGATGGGCGCGGCGATCGCGTACGTCACCGCGCAGGCAGGAGTCGACGTCGTGCTGCGTGACGTCACGGTCGAAGGCACGCAACGCGGCAAGGACTACTCCCGACGAATCCTCGACGCCAAGGTCGCCAAGGGCCGCCTCGACGAGGAGGGTCGCGATCGAGTCCTCGACCGAATCCTGGCCACCGACAACATCTCCGACGTCAAGGGTGCCGACCTCGTCGTCGAGGCCGTGTTCGAAGACGTCGAACTCAAGAAGAAGGTTCTCGCCGAGGTCGAAGGCTACGTCGCCGACGATGCCCTACTCGCGTCGAACACCTCGGCACTGCCGATCGCCGAGATGGCGGGTGCGGTGACCCGGCCCTCCGACGTGATCGGTCTGCACTTCTTCTCACCGGTCGACAAGATGCCGCTCGTCGAGATCGTCGTCGGACAGCAGACCTCAGACGAATCACTGGCTCGTGCACTGGATTTCGCGAAGCAGATCCGCAAGACGCCCATCGTCGTGCAGGACACGTACGGCTTCTACGCCAATCGGGTAATCGCGAAGTTCGTCGACGAGGCGCTCTCGCTCGTGGCCGAGGGCATGCATCCCGCCAGCGCCGAACAAGCTGCGCTGCAGGCAGGTTTCCCGGCCGGCGCGTTGACTTTGTTCGACGAGATCAACATGAAGACCATCGCGAAGATCCGTGCGGGATTCATCGCCGACGCCGCTGCGCGGGGCGTCGAATTCGTACCCAGTGCGTCGTATCCGTTGGTGGACAGGATGCTCGAGGAGTTCGATCGCCCGGGTCGCCTGGAGGGTCGCGGGTTCTACGACTACGACGGTCCCGGTGGAAAGCGACTGGGACTGTGGCCACACCTCGCGGAGCTCTACACGAGGTCCGACGTCGAGATCCCGTTCGACGACGCGAAAGAACGGATGCTCGTCGCCGCGGCCCTCGAGGCGTTCGCCTGCTACGACGAGGGCACCATCGGGTCGGTGGCCGAGGCCAACGTCGGCTCGATCATGGGTATCGGCTATCCCGCGTGGACCGGCGGTGCGCTGCAGTACATCAATCAGTATCCGGGCGGGATGGGCGGATTCGTTGCGCGCGCAGACGAGCTCCGTGCGCGCTACGGCGACAGATTCGTCGTCAGTGAGGCTCTGCGCGCCCGTGCGGCAGACGGCAGCGAGCTTGTGTGACAACATCACACACTGTGACCACCGCAGATGAACCGCGTTGGCGCAGACTCGGCCCCGACGCCAGGCGCAATGAAATTTTGGCTGTCGCCATCCGGATGTTCGGTGAGCAGCCCTACGCGACGGTGCAGATGGCCGAGCTCGCCCGTGAGGCCGGAGTGGCGCGCGGGCTGCTGAACCACTATTTCGGCACCAAGCGCGACCTCTACGTCGAAGTCGTGCGTGCCATGATGATCGTGCCCGAGATCGACACGGTGAATCTGCCGGGCGGCACCCTGCGCGAGCGGGTCGAGGCCTCGGTCGACTGGCTGATGACCGTCCTCGACACCCACGGAAAGACGTGGCTTGCCGTCGGCGTGGAGGGGATCGGCGACGACCCGCAGATCGCGGCGATCCTCAACGAGGCCGACGATCGCGCGGCCCAACGCGTGCTCGACGCTATCGGTTTCGACGGGTCGGGCAGCGAGCACCAGGTGGCGCTCGCCGTGTTCCGGAGCTGGGGCGGCATGATGAAGGCTACCGCCCGTGAATGGGTCGATCGAAAGACGCTCTCCCGCAAGCAGGCCCGCACGATTCTCGTCGAGACGCTCGTCCCGCTCGCCGAGCGGGTCATGTCGGGTTCTGTCTGAACTCGCGAGTCTCGCCCCGGAGTTCGTTTCCGCTCAGCGCAGCGCTGTTGCCAACGTCTCGGCGTACTCCGACATGACGACCCGATCACCCGCGACACCCGGTTGCCACGGCAGCGACAGGCGGTCGACGCTGCGGTCCGCATAGCGCGGGATCACGTGGAGGTGGAAATGGAACACCGTCTGCCACGCGGGAGCTTTGCAGCAGTTGAGTAGGTTCACGCCATCGGCGCCTGCGTCGTCGACCATCGCTTGCGCGATCCGCTGAGCCTCGAGCGTGACTGCGCTCAGATCGTCGGCGCCGATGTCGAGCAGGTCGGTGCTGTGCTGCTTGGGGATCACCAGCAGATGGCCGTCGTTGGCGGGGTTGATGTCCATGAATGCGTAGGTCGACGCCGTTTCGGCGACCTTCACACTGGGTACGTCGCCTGAGACGATGCCGCAGAAGACGCAGTCGGTCATGACTTGCTTGCGCCCTTGCCACTCGCACCGACGCCGCCCCCGTAGAGCGCTGCTGCGATCAGTGCCGGCTGGAAGAACAGCCGGATGAGCCGCTTGCGGTCGGTGTCGAGTCCGAACGCGTCTTTGTGCTCGACGTACTGCGCGATGTTGCCGGGGAAGATGGCGACGTAGAACAGCGCGAGCAGGATGCCGATCACACGCTTGTGCTTGGGCAGCGCCAGAAACGACGCTCCGAGGCCGATTTCAGCGACGCCGGATGCGAGGACGGTGACGTCGGTGTTGATGGGAAACCAATCGGGAACCTGGGCCTGGAACTCGTCGCGCGCGAAGGTCAGGTGGGAGATTCCGGCAAAGGTCATAAATGCGCCGAGGACGATTCGGACAAGGGTGCGAGGTGACATGAAATCGAGCCTAACGCCGTTGTCATGCGCGTAGCAATGAGTAGACTCATTCCTGAGTCCACTCATTATTGGAGGTGACATGACACCCGACGCAGCGACCGCCGACGGTAGGCGCGCCCGCAATATGCGCGACAAGCAGGACCGCATCTTCCGCGCGGCAGCCGACCTGTTTGCCGAACGCGGCTTCGAGTCGGTGTCGACGGGCCAGGTGTCCGACCGCGCCGACGTCGCGGCGGGCACGGTCTTTCGCTACGCGTCGACCAAGGGTGAACTGCTCCTAATGGTGCTCAACGAAGAGTTGCGTCGGGCACTCGACGTCGGCGCGGCCTCGGCGGCGTCGACAACGGATACAGCCGAGGCGATCTACGAGATGGTTCGTCCACTGCTCGCATACGCACGCGCCAACCCCGAGAACGGCAACGCCTATCACCGGGAGCTGCTCTTCGGTGGCTCCGGTGATCGTTACCGCGCAGCGGGACTCGCGTTGGTCGCCGAACTGCAGGACCGGATCGCACAGAGACTCGTTGCCGATTCCGGTGACGACGCGGTGTCAGACAGGGCAACGCTCACGGCCAACATGATCTTCGCTGTCGCCGCACTGGCAATCGCCCGTGCGTCGACAGGTGCGCATTCGGATCGCGATCCGTTCGACGACGTGCGCACCCAGGTGAGCATCGCCGTCGACGGGTTCCGCGCGTAATCAGATCTTCCCCAGTACTTCTCGTTCATTTCCCGTTCTTCGCGAGAATCCAGTCCACGAAACCTTGAGGTAGTTGACCATGCTCCAAACTGAAGCCGAGCCGTTGTCATTCGGCGCAAAGTACCGGCGCTTGCTGCTCGCCGTCGTTGTCCTCGGTGCGCTCACCCAGCTCGGGCTGGGTGCCTTCTATCTCGGCGTCGGACATTCTCCGTCGCCGCGAAACGCACCCATCGGGATCGTCGGCCCGGAGCAGCAGGTGCAAAAGCTCACTGCCGCAGTCGAAGCCGACGGCAAGTTCGATGCTCGAACCTATGCCTCCATGGACTCGTTGCGGGCGGCGATCGTCGATCGGGAGGTCGACGGCGGCCTCGAGGTGACGCAGCAGGGCATCGTTCCGGTGGTGGCGAGTGCCGGCGGCGCGTTACCCGCAACTGCATTGAAAACCGTTGCCTCAGAAGCCAATGTGAGCAACAATCTCCCGCAAACGCTGGCGGTCGACGTCGTCAAACTCTCCGAAGACGACATCAACGGTGCGTCGATCGGCTATATCCTGCAGGTGATCTCGCTCGGTGGAAGTATCGCATCACTGGGCCTCGGGCGGCTGATGCCGCGAGTGCCGCAGTCGCTACGACGCGGGTTCGGCCACGTGGCGGCGCTGATCGCCTATGCCGCGGTGTCGGCGGGGATCGTGCTCCTGTTCTCCTGGTTCTACGGTGTCGGCAGCTCTGCGGACCAGTGGCGGCTCTTCGGCACGTACACCCTGATCTCGCTGGCCATCGCGGGATCGACCGCCGGCCTGGTGACGCTGTTCGGGCCGATCGGATCGTTGGCAGGTGGCTTCTACTTCCTTATCGGCGCGACGCTTTCGGGTGCGTCGATCCCGTGGAACTTCATGCCGGCCTTCTGGGCGTGGCTCGGCGAGTGGCTACCCACCGGCGGCGGTGCGCAACTGATTCGCAACTCGCTCTACTTCCCTGAAGCGGGGTCGGGGACTGCGCTGATCTGCCTCGGGCTCTACGCCGGTCTGGGCACGGTGACGGTCCTGGTCTGGAACATCTTGGGTAACAGAAGCTCTCGCACATCCGCCGTCGACGTCGACGTCCTGTACCCGATCACGCACGAGCACCACCATCATGATGGTGATCACGAGCATCGCCGTGAGGCTGGTGAGTCCGCGTCCTCGTGACCCAGGGGCGCAGTTCATGTTCAGCGAGTAGCTCCCAGACGAGGCTGCGGTGAGTAGCCGCGACGGTGGCAGTGGTCGGATCAACCGCCACAACTCGTACGACGGGAGCTGCAGATGCCTCACAGCGCAGAGGTATTCGACCTGATGAGCCTGCGTGTGCCGATCGTCGTCGCACCTATGGCCGGCGGTCCGTCGACGCCTGCGCTGGTGATCGCGGCTGCACAAGCGGAGGCCATCGGTTTATTGGCTGGCGGCTACAAGTCGGTCAACGCCCTTGCCGGCGAGATCGATGAGGTTGCCGCGTCGGGTGTGGGTTCGTACGGCGTGAACCTCTTCGTCCCGGGCGGACCGGCTCGCGATCTGGGTGCGGTTCTCCGCTACCGAGAGGAGTTGGAGCCCGTCGGGCGAAGGTACAACGTCGACGTCGGGCGGGTCGTCGAATCCGATGACGATGCGTATGCGGACAAGGTCGATCTGGTGATCGATCGACGAGTTCCCATGGTGTCGTTCACGTTTGGGCTGCCGGGCGAGAGCGTCGTCGACCGTCTGCACGGCGCCGGAATCGCTGCCGTTGCCACCGTGGCCGATCCGATCGACGCGAAAGCTGCTGCGGCGCAAGGGGTTGATGCGCTCTGCGTGCAGGGCGTCGAAGCCGGTGGGCACCGTGCAACACTGTCTGCGACGGCGGAACCTTCGCAGACGTCCACTGTCGAGTTGGTGCGTGAGGTCGCCGAACTCGTCGACATCCCGATCATCGCCGCCGGTGGGATCGCAACCGGCGCGCACGTCGACGCCGCACTGGCCGCAGGCGCCGTCGCAGTGCAGTTGGGGACAGCGTTCCTCGACAGTGCGGAGGCCGGCACCAAGCCGACGCATCGTGCAGCCCTGCGAAATTCGCGGTTCACCGAAACCGTGGTGACCCGAGCGTTCTCCGGCCGACCGGCGCGTGCGCTGCGCAACGAGTTCACCGATCGCTACTCGCCACTCGCCCCCGCCGAGTACCCACAGCTGCACCATCTGACGAGTCCACTCCGCTCTGCCGCAGCTCTCGCCGGCGATCCGGAGTTCCTCAACCTGTGGGCCGGGACATCGTTCCGCGAGAGCGACTTCGGCCCCGCCGCCGAGATCATCGCGCGCGTCTGGTCGCAGACTGCCGCCGCGCGCGGGTCGGGGCGCTGAGCGGCTCGGGCTTCTGCGCGGGTGCGCGGCTGGGCAGAAAGTAGGGGAAGGGTTCTTTC
>NZ_LZTC01000049.1:0-76010 GCF_001665905.1 Gordonia sp. 852002-50395_SCH5434458 | reverse complement strand
GGAACAACGGGTTCATCGAGTCGTTCAACAACCGGCTGCGCGACGAGTGCTTGAACCGCAACTGCTGGCCCACCCTGCTCGAGGCCCGCGTGGTCATCGAGGATTTCAAAGACGACCACAACCACCGACACCGGCACTCAGCACTGCGTTACCGAACCCCGGCCGAGTACGCTGCCCGATGCACCCACCAACATCACCCCGTGGGCTGCGAGATCGACTGACGATCACAACAAGGAACTGGCTCTAGAACTGCCTGGACCGGTTATCGGGGACCTGCCAAGAGCTTGCGAACAACTTTAGTCACAGTAGTAACACTGAACACTTCTGTCCCACGCGCCGCAACTGCTGAAGGCAAAGTGTCACCGGCGCGTGATGTTCTCGTCGATCGAGCGGGGTGACGAACCGGTTCAGTTCGAACCGGCACCGAGCGGTGCTCGGCTCCCGACCGTGACGGCTTCCGCGGCGTCGTCCCGAGGGGCGACCGTCTCCGTCTGCGGGGCTATCGGCGCGGCGTTGGCAGGTGCATTCCTGGCAAGTACCGTGCTGAGCGCTGCGCGGAGAGTCGAGACCGGATCGTCGACCATCGCCACGCTGCGCCACGCGACGTGATGGTCGGGTCGGACGAGTAGCGCACCGTCGGCGCCCACCTCGCGCTGCTGTGTCCATTCCCGCAGGACGTCGTGGTACTCACAACCGACGCCGACGGCCCGCACGTCGAGTTCGATCCCGAATTCCTGTGCCACCTGTGCCGCTGCGGCACGCCAGTCGTCGCCGTTCTCCCCGATGATCAGTGTGAGCGCGCCGTGCCCCGTGATGTCGACGGTCGAGACGCGGCGTCGACCCTGCTCGACCCACGCGTGGGGTAGGCGCGCTCCCGGATGCGTCGTCGGCTGGTAGTAGAGCTCTGCGTCGCGGACATTCTCGGGGTAATCGGTGCCGTCATCGACGATGCACGTCGACGAATAGCGTTGTCCCAGTTCGACTCCGTGCGCGTTGAACTGATAGTTCTGCAGCGCGACGGCACTGTCGAGTTCGCGGCGTCGCTGCGCGCCACGGTCGGTCCCGGAGAACAACTCGTCGAGCATCTTCCAACCGTCCTCCGCGGACTGTCCGGGCTCGAAGCCCAAGGCCTGCGAGATCGGCAGCATGTTGCGCACGCTCTCCATCGCGCGATCAACGACCTGTTCTCCGACGGGTTGGCGCTCCTGGGTGTAGGTGTCGAGGAGTGCAGGTTCGGCGTCGCCACGCAGCACCATCGGGAGCTTCCACGCGAGGTTGAAGGAGTCCTGCACCGAGGTGTTGGTGCCGAGACCGTTCGCAGGCGGGTGCCGGTGAGCGGCGTCGCCTGCGAGGAACACCCGACCCTTGCTGAACGTGTCGGCGATGACGTGGTTGATCTGCCATTTGCTGACGGCCTTGATCCGGATGTCGATCGAGTCGTCGCCGATGGTGGTGCGGGCCCGCTCGATGACCGCCTCCTCGGACGTGTCGGGTTCGCCGTCCTCGGGGTTGTACATGCACAGCAGCACCCATTCCGTCCACGGCTTCACGCAGATCCACGTGCCGCTGCCGACCCAGTAGTCGTTGCCGGGCTGCGCCATCCAGTAGAGCGTTCCAGGGCGATGGGCGGTGTACTGGGTGAGGTCTGCTTCGAGCCAGATGTTCATGGCGGCACCGAGGCCCATCTCTCCGCGCAGCGGGAACTCCATCTGCTGCGCGACCGTCGAACGGCCGCCGTCGGCGCCGATCACATACTTGGCGCGTACCCGATACTCGACGCCTGTCGTGCGTTCGCGCACGATGGCCTCGACGTGATCGCCGGTGTCGGTCAGCGAGACGGCCTCCGTGCTGAACCTGATCTCCGCGCCGAACTCGCGCGCCGCCTGCAGCAGTATCGGTTCGAGGATGTGTTGCGGAATGTTGCACATCTCCGTCGGGCTCGATACCTCGTAGTCGGCGTGCCGCAGCGTCCCCGAACCCCATGACTTCAGCCGGGCGATCTCGGTCCCCGCAAAGCTTGTCGCCCAGACGTTGTTGCCCATGTACTCGTTCGGCACGGCAGCGGCGCGCACGCGGTCGTCGATGCCGAGGTCGCGGAAGACCTCCATCGCACCCTGATTGGTGATGTGGGCGCGTGGTGAGTTCGCGGTGCCGGAGTAGCGGCTGACGGTCAGAGCCCTGACGCCGTACTTGGCGAGCAGTGCTGCTGCGGTCAGGCCAGCCGGCCCTGCGCCGACGATGAGGACATCTGTGGTGACGGTTTCCATCGGAGTCGACCTCCATGGTCGAAGTGCCGGCGTCGTGCCGGAGGGGGTGGATAAGGGGTTTGGGGAGTTATTCGAGCGGGAGTGTCGGGCGTCAGTTGGTCGAGTGTGCGCCGGTCATCATCGCGGCCAGGTCCTCGGGAGCGAGGAAACTCGGGGGAGGTGGCGGTCCCCAATTGAACAGTCCGCGTGCGCCTTCGAGGTCTTCCGGCGTCCACAGCGCATCGTCGGGGATGCAATCCATGTCGGAGTAGTACTCGGAGAAGTTGCCTGCCGGATCCTTCAGATACCAGAAGAAGTTCGAGCCCGCGTGGTGTCGGCCGAGCCCCCATACGTGGCGTTCGGGGTTGCCCTCGAGCATCGCAGCGGCGCCGCGCCCGACGTCGTCGATATCGTCGACCTGCCATGAGGTGTGGTGCAGGTAGGTCACCGGTGAGTTCATGACGAGGATGTTGTGGTGGTCTTGTGAGCAGCGCAGGAACGACCCGTGCCCCTTGATGTGGTCGCTGATCTTGAAGCCGAGTCCGTCGACGAAGAATCGGCAGGTCGCCACGTAGTCGGTGGAACCGAGCACCGCGTGTCCGAGCTTGTGCGGCTTGATCGCGTAGTCGCGCATCACGCCGGGTGCGCGGCCGTACCGTTCGATGCGGCCGGGGCCGTTGTACGGAGTCGGTTCGACACGCTGTTGATTCAGTCTCGGCAGGACTCGCACGGTGGCGCGGAGATCGGCGACCGGTTCGTGGGCGGTCACCTCGTCGCCGTGCCGTTGCGCGAGAAAGCCTTTCGAGACGAGTTCGTGGTGGATGCGGTCGATGTCGTCGAGATCGTCAACGCCGACCGACAGTTCGAGCAGTCGACGCGTCGGCGCGGCGACGATCCGCAGCTGTTCGCCACCCTCGGTGGTCGACAACCAGCCGTCCGAGGTCGGCGTCAGTCCGAATTCCGTGTAGTAGGCGAGTGTGTCATCGACATTCGGTACGCCCATCGTGACCGATGCGAGCCTGTGCAATGGCATCGTCGATCACCGTGTCTCTGCCGTGGCGACGAAGCGCTGCTCGATCTCGCCGATGTCGGCGATCCGAGAGGTGAGGACGTCGCCGTCGGTGAGGAATCGCTGCGGCGTTCTGCCCATGCCGACGCCGGATGGTGTGCCCGTGAAGATGATGTCGCCCGGGAGGAGCGGCGTGATGTGCGACAGACGCGAGACCAGTTGCGGGACAGAGAAGATCATTTCCGACGTCCGGCCCTTCTGCATCTGTTCTCCGTTGACGTCGCAACTGAGCTCGAGGTCGTCGCGGTCGGCGAACTCGTCCGGCGTGACGACGACCGGTCCCATCGGGGCGTACCCCGGGTACGACTTGCCGAGACTGACTGAACTGGGGTGGGTGCGCGTTGAATTGGGTTTCGCGGTCGGAGATGTCCTGGCCGATGGTCAGTCCCGCCACATGATCCCAACCGTCGGCTTCGCTGACACGATGCGCCGCACGGCCGATCACCGCGACCAACTCGACCTCCCAGTCGATCTTGGGGCCCGTCAATTCGACGACGCCGACCGGACCGGCAAGCGACGTGCGGTACTTGGTGAACACGGGCGGGAAGTCGGGGACGTCGTACTTCGACTCCGCTGCGTGCTCGGCGTAGTTGAGGCCGATGGCGAAGACCTGCGCGGGCTCGGGAATCGGATTCTCCAGCGTGGCATCGAAGACGCTGCCGTTGGTGGGGTCGATGTCACGAGCCCAGGCGGCGAAATCGTCCCAGACGTCGTAGATCGCGGTGATCGACGGACCGAACCGTCCGTCGCTGGCCTCGGCGACGTCGATTGCCAGCCGGTGTCCGCTGTCGACCAGCACAGCGCGCTTCTCGAGAACTCCCAGACGCATGATCGCTCACTTCCTCGTATTGCTGCGCATCGATGCCAGGAGGTGATCGGTGTCACAGTCACTCACCTCTGGTCTACTCCCTCATATTCGTCAGTGCAGGTTATTTTCGAAAATATGTCGATCAGACACTGATGCGGATAAAAGTGGGTTATGGTTGTGACCATGGCAACAGCGAAGGCGAAGCAGACGCGAGGCGACCTCGTCTACGCGCAGTTGCGCGGCGAGATCCTCGGCGGCCGTTATCTGCCGGGGGACCGACTGAAGTTCGGGGCGCTCGCCGCGGAATGTGATGCGAGCATGAGTGTGATTCGCGAGGCACTCACTCGGTTGTCACTGGAGGGGCTCGTCACCAACGAACCCAACGTCGGGTACGCGGTCACCGAGATTTCCATTCCTCGTCTACGTGAGCTGACAGACGCGCGCCTCGAACTCGAGGGACTGGTGTTCGGCCGTGCCATCGGCGACGGCGACCTCGCATGGGAGTCATCGGTCGTCGCTGCTCATCACCGTATGGTCGGTACGCGCTACCTCACCGACGACGATCCGGTCCGCGTGACCGATGACTGGGCCTTGGCGCACGCGGCGTTTCACCGCGCACTGCTCGACGGGTGTGGGAACAAGAAGCTCCTACAGTTGGCCAACGGGCTGCGCGACGAGGCCGAGCTCTATCGCCGGTGGTCGCAGCCCCTGGGTCGGGAGAAGAATCGCGATCTCGACGGCGAGCATCGTCGAATGATGGAGTTGGCGCTCGCGCGCGACGCCGACGGCGCAGTGACCGCGCTGCGCGATCACATCGCGCACACCACGGAGTTGCTCGTCGAGAGCGACATCGCCGTGCACAGCGCCGTCACCCTGTGACCGCTCTCGACACCTAGCCGCTGTCTGCGTCCGACGAGACGGGCAGCGAGCGGGGAAGCGTTTCGCCCCGGAAGAACGCCGGCTGTCGCATGCGTAGGTAGAGCATCACGAAGAGTCCGAGCACCAGCAATCCGAAACCGATGTAGAAGACAAGTCCGACGCCGAATATCGAAGCGCCACTACCGTTGTCGGGATTCATGCTCTCGCCGACCGAGATGACGAACACCACGATCAGTGCGGCACCGCCCAACAGCGGGAACAAGAACTTGAAGAAGAAGTTGTGCACGGATGAGAAGAGCTCGCGACGGATGTACCAGACGCACGCGAACGCCGTGATGCCGTAGTACCAGCAGATCATGATGCCCAGCGCTGCGATGGTGTCGATCAAAGTGCGCTCGGACAGGAGTGTCACCGCCGTGTAGAAGACCGCTGTGACGATGCCGGCGACGAGCGCCGCGAACGACGGTGACAGGAAGCGCGGGCTGATCTCGGCGACCTTCTTCGGAAAAGCTCCGTAGCTGCCCATGGCGAGCATGGTGCGCGCGACAGGCAGGAAGGTTGTCTGCAGGCTGGCGATCGACGAGACCAGGATTGCGGCGAACAGCAGGACGCCGCCCCATCGTCCCAGGATCGGATCGGCCAGTGCGCCAAAGACATTCTCGGCGTTGTTCTCGTTGCCCAACCCGACCCCGTCGGTGCCGACGCCCGCATACATCATCACCGCGACCGCCACGAGCAGATAGGTGAGGAGGATCGACATCACGCACAGCAGCCCGGCACGCCCCGGGGTGCGTTTGGGATCTTTGGATTCCTCGCCGAGCGTGAGGCAGGTGTCCCAACCCCAGAAGGCGAAGATCGATCCGGTGAGCCCGACCGCGAAGGCGGAGATGGTCAGCCCGGTAAACGGATTGAACCAGTCGATGTCGAAATGTAGTCCCGCGGGCGCGGATCCGTCGGCGACTTTGACGAACGCGATGATGGCGAACGCGAACAACACGATGAGCTGAAAACCGACCAGTACGTACTGAAGTCGTTCGCTCGTGGTGATCCCGCGCATCGATACCCACGTGGCTATCGCGAGGAGCACCAGCGTCGTCACGATGTTCACGAGCTTGTTGGTGCCGAGATCGGCGATCGACGGCTTGTCGAAGATCTGGGCGATGATCAGGTAGAAGAACTGCACGCCGATCGCCGCGAGATTCGACAACACGATGATGGTCGCCACGACCATTCCCCAGCCGCACATCCAGCCCACGTACGGTCCGAATGCCTTGGTGGACCAGGTGAACGACGCTCCGCAGTCGGGGGTGTCCTTGTTGAGTTCCCGGTAGGCGTATGCGGTGAGGAACATCGGGATGAAACCGGCGATGAAGATCGCGGGCATCTTGAGGCCGACCGCCGCGACGATCAGTCCGATGCTCGCGGTGAGCGTGTAGCCGGGGGCCACCGTCGAAATCCCGAGGACGGCGCCCGAGAACACCCCTACCTTCCCCGACGCGAGTCCCTTGCTGTTCGTTTCGATGGTGACAGGGTTCGACGCGCCTGGGTCAGACGTGTTCGGGTCGGACGTGCTCGGGGTGGACGGCGCAGGGTCGGGCGATTCGGTTGGCGACGATGGGGACGAACTCATCTCTGCAGATCTCCGGTGTCAGGCGCCGCGGGGGACGACGATCATGGGAACGGCGAGCACCCGCAGCATCTTGGCCGCGGTGGACCCGAGGAACAGGTGGAATGGCTGCGCGAGTCGGCTCGAACCGACATAGATGAGGTCGCCCGGTTCCCAATCCAGCGACGCCGCAGCATCTTCGACGGTCTTGCCGGTCGCGATGGCGGTGGTGACCGGATGCCCGTCCGGCAGGTCGGCACGCGCTGCGGCGACAGTGCGTTCGAGGTGCTCGTTCACCACGCGGCGGGCCTCGGAATCCTTCGTCGGATCGCTCGAGAGGCCGTCGTCGACGGGCAGCAGCGACAACAATCGGAGCGGGACGTCGGCGGCCGTGCACGCCCGCGTCGCCGCCTGCAACAGCGCTTCGACGCCCGGTCGTCGACCCACCGCGCACGTGATGCGCGTAACCGGCGAGACGATTTCGCGTAGGCCCCGGGGAGTCACCGCAACCGGGGTGCCCGAGGTGTGCACGAGATCGGTCACAACGGAACCGAGCGTGTGACGCCCGAGGATTCCGCCTCCGGACCCGCCGACGACGATCATCGACGAGTTCAGCCGTGTCGCCTCGATCGACAGGCCCTCCGCGGCGTTCTCATACTCGGCGACATAGCCTTCGCCGTCGACACCGTCGGGCAATGTGCGCAGCGCTTCGTCGAGCCAGGTCGCGGCCTGTCTGTCCAGGATCTCCTGGAAGTCGCCCGGCGCCACGGCCTGTTCGGCCGGTGTGGACGGCGGCACCACCAGACAGATCTTCAGGTCGGCGTCGAAGGATTGGGCCAACTGTGCGCCCAAGGCCAGTGCATCCTCGCCGCCGGGGGTTGCGAGGTAGGCGACCAGCAGGTTGGGCCTGGGGTTGGTCATGGTGATGCGCTCCGTTCGGTCGGCTCGGGAGGGTGGCGCCAGCAGGGTACGAGCGGTTCGAGATTCACGGCAGTGGACTCACTGTGCGCTGGGCCACTTCCGGGCGCACTGGCCAGAATGTCCTGCGCCCAAGAGGTACGCAGGACATTCTGGCCAGTCAAACGGAGGGACTCGACGACTCGTCAGCTCAGGTGGTGGACCTCCTGCAGGTCGTAGACGGGGGTGTCGATGCCCTCGAAACGCGCCTTGAGTTGCAGCGCGAGGTACAGCGAGTAGTGGCGGGACTGGTGCAGGTTGCCGCCGTGGAACCACAGGCCCGGCTGTTGGGTCGGCTTCCACATGTTGCGTTGCTCGCCCTCCCATGGCCCGGGGTCCTTGGTGGTGTCGGAGCCGAGTCCCCACACCTTGCCCACCCGATCGGCGACATCCTGACCGATCAGGTCGGCCGCCCATCCGTTCATCGAGCCGTACCCGGTTGCGTAGACCACGACGTCTGCCGGAAGCTCTGTGCCGTCGGCGAGCACCACGGAGTTCTCGGTGAGGTGATCGACCTGTCCGTGAGCGAGCTTGATGGTGCCGTCGGCGACCAGCTCGCACGCACCGACGTCAATGTAGTAGCCCGAGCCGCGACGCAGGTACTTCATGAACAGTCCCGAGTCGTCGTCGCCGAAGTCGAGGTCGAATCCCGCAGCTTCAAGCCGAGCGTAGAAGTCCTTGTCGCGCTCACGGATCTGGTCGTAGAGCGGGATCTGGAACTCGTGCATGATCCGGTAGGGCAGCGAGGCGAACGTGAGGTCGGCCTTCTTCGTCGTCATGCCCGACGCCACTGCCTGCTCGCTGTAGAGCGCACCGAGGCCGATCTCCATGAGTGAGTCCGACTTCACGATGTGTGTCGACGATCGCTGGATCATCGTGGTGTCGATCCCGTTCTCCACCAACGCTTTACAGATGTCGTGTGCCGAGTTGTTGGCACCGACCACGACGACGCGTTTGCCCGCGAAGCCGTCGGGTCCCGGGTGCTGACTCGAGTGGTGCTGCTCGCCGGCGAACACGTCCTGGCCGGAGAAGGACGGGACGTTGGGCTTGCCCGACATTCCGGTCGCGAGGACGAGCTGGGTCGGGGTGAGTGTGAGGTGCTCCCCGTCGCGATCGACCTCGACGGTCCAGTGTCCGGCCTGCTCGTCGTAGCTCGCCGACGTGCAGGTGGTCTTCGACCAATAGGGAACCTCCATGACGCGCGTATAGAACTCGAGCCAGTCGCCGATTTTGTCCTTGGGCGCGAAGACGGGCCAGTTCTCGGGGAAGGGGAGGTAGGGCAGGTGGTCGTACCAGACCGGATCGTGCAGACACAGCGTCTTGTACCGTCCGCGCCACTGGTCGCCCGGTCGGTCGTGACTGTCGACGACGATCGACGGAACGCCGAGTTGCCGCAGCCGCGCACCGAGCGCGATGCCACCCTGGCCGCCGCCGACGACGAGCACATAGGGCTGGCTCGATCGACCGAGCTCCGCCTCCTCGGCCTCGCGGCGTTCGGCCCACGACCGTGCGTCGGGCTCGGACCCGTGTACCGCGCCCAGCACTCTGCTCGCGCCGCGGCGCTCCTCGTACCCCGTCAGTTCCTGGAGGGTGGTGAGCAGTGTCCAGGCCTCGTCGCGGTCGTCGTCACCGTCGGCCGTCCGTCGGAGCCGCAGCAAGCCTTCGCCGCGACCCGTTGCGGTCTCGAACTCGAGAAACGCGGTCACCACGCCGTCGTCCTCGGTCGGGGTCTCGGTGGCGGTGAACGACTCCGGGTCGGTGTCGTCGAGGCGCGCTGTGAGCATGTCCGCGAGCTGCTCGCGCCCCTCGACGGTTTTGAGATTCCACGTGAAGGCCACGAGGTCACGCCAGTAGCAGTCGGTCGCGAACATCGAGGTCGCCGCGGCGATGTCGCGTGATCGAAGTGCCGATTCGAAGTCGGCGAGCCAGCGGTCGACGCGTTCGGCCGGTGTCCGATGGGTCGTCTCGTCTCGTCCGGTGGTCGGCGTGGACGTATGGGGTTCAAGCGTCTGAGTCATTGCTTCTCCTCATCTCTGCCGGTCCGTTGGGCCCGGCGGGTGTGATGCACAGCACACTCGGGAGTGGGTGGGGTGGGCAAGGGTTGCAGCGGGTTGCATCCGCGGAGTTCTTTGCGGTCCGACTGTGATCGGGAGCACAATCTCTGGTGATGACCGCTACATCACCAGCCAGAGCGGGCGAGCCCGCAGTCGGCGCGGGCGACGACCCGCGGCACTATGCCGCCGTCCTCGCCGCCGTGTACGACGCCGCGATGTCGGGCAATCGCCCGCCGGCGCGTCCGCGCGACGTGATCGGCGAGTCCTGGCGACGAGTCCTGCACGCGGGTGTCGACCCGGAGCGCGGCAGCGCGGAGAATCTCATCGGTGCCGCAGACCTCGAGGCGCGTCGTGCACAGTCGCCGCTGACACTCGTTCTCGACGATCTGACCGGCAGACTCGACGCCGTGATCGCCGACGGCGACAACATTCTCGTGATCGCCGACGCCGCGGGACACGTCCTCTGGCGCGGAGGTCAGACCCGCGTGTTGCACCGGGCAGATCGTCTCGGATTCGTCGAGGGCGCGGATTGGGGAGAGCGGTCCGTCGGCACCAACGCCATTGGAACCGCGTTGATGTCCGGAGGCCCCGTGCAGGTTTTCTCCGCCGAGCACTTCGTTCGAACACACCACACCTGGACGTGCACGGGTGCGCCGATCCGCGACCCGAGAACGGATGCGGTGCTCGGCGTCGTCGACGTCAGTGGCCCTGCCGCAACCATTCACCCGACGACGCTGGCGCTCGTGAGTGCAGTTGCGAAACTCGCCGAATCTCAACTGCGCGAACATCATCGACGCAGGCTCGACGAGCTGAGGGCGATCGCGGCTCCGATCCTCGCGCGTTCGTCCGGGCCTGCGCTCGCCGTCGACGCCGACGGTTGGGTGGCGGCGGTCGACTCGGTTGCACCGTGCTCGCGACTGGCACTACCGCGAAGCCCGCAACCCGGGCGCGCGTGGTTGCACGCGCTGGGCGCGTGCGAGTTCGAACCGTTGCCCGGTGGATGGCTCGTGCGCGTCGCCGACGACCGCGACCCGACGACGACACTCGTCGAACTCGATCTCGCAGGCGATCACCCGCCGACAGTGCGGGTATCGGGCGCGACGGGCTCGTGGACCCACCGTCCGTCGCCGCGGCACGCGGAGATTCTGGCGTTGCTCGCCGCCCACCCCGACGGGTTGAGTGCAGCCGCGATGTCGGAGCAACTCTTCGGCACCGACGACCGCACCGTGACCGTGCGTGCCGAGATGTCGCGTCTGCGAAGGAGTCTCGGCGGCGTGCTCAGCGCGAATCCGTACCGGTTCGCCCCAGGCGTCGACATCACGTCTGTCGACGACTCGGCGCGGTCACTCGACCGGTGAATCCTCGACCCGTGAACCTCCGCGGGTTACGGTCGGTGCGTGACGATTTCGCATGTGGATGGCTACCTTCGCAAGATCATGTCCGACTGCGTGGACGATCGGACGGGGGAGGTGGCCGACTACATCCCCGAACTCGCGGCGGTTGATCCCGACGGCTACGGGCTCTCGGTCGCCATGCACGACGGCTATCTCTACTCGCTCGGTGACTCGGGGACCGCGTTCACCATCCAGTCGGTGTCCAAGCCGCTGACCTACGCGATGGCGCTGAGCCGATTGGGCCCGACGGAGGTCGACGCGAAGATCGGTGTCGAGCCGTCGGGTGAGGCGTTCAACCAGATCAGCGTCGACTCGCGCCGGCGTCCCAAGAACGCGATGATCAACGCGGGTGCGATCGTCGCATCGTCGTTGCTCCTTCCGCCGGTTCGCGACGTCGATCCCGATGTCGTGGAGAAGACCTTCGAGGAGATCCTCGCCTTCTACTCGGCATGCGCGGGACGACAGTTGACCCTGAACGAGAGCGTCTTCGAGTCGGAGGCGGCGACTGGGTCGCGTAACCGCGCGATCGCCTACATGCTCGACAGCTTCGGCGGACTCGACACCCACCCCGACGCCGCGATCGCGCTCTATTTTCGTCAGTGCGCGATCGATGTCACCACCAGCGACCTCGCCGTCATGGGTACGACGATCGCCTGCGGTGGGGCCAACCCGCGCACGGGACGGCGAGTGTTCAGCCAGGAGGTCGCACAGCGGTTGCTGAGCGTGATGACCACGTGCGGCATGTACGACGCCGCGGGCGACTGGGTGACGGCAGTCGGAATGCCTGCGAAAAGTGGTGTGGGAGGCGGCATCCTGGCGGTGCTGCCCGGCCAGCTGGGCATCGGTGTCTACTCGCCTCGACTTGATGAGCACGGCAACAGCGTGCGCGGCGTCGACACGTGCGAGCACCTGTCGACCGACCTCGGGCTCCACATGTTCAACGTGACCCGCGAGAACCGGGTCGCGATCAGAGCGACCTACGACATCGCCGACTTCTCCGTCGGCGACGACTGGACGGAGGAGGAGCGCAGCTTCCTGCGCACCTGCCGCGACCGTGTCCGAGTGTACGAGTTGCAGGGCGACCTGACGTTCGGCAGCGCGGAGAGCGCACTGCGGCGCGTCGAGGAGGACATCGAGCGTGTCGACGTCGTGATCATCGAGATCTCGCGTGTCGGGGTGATCGATCCGGTTGCCCGCACGATGATGCTCGCCGTCAAGAACTCGGCCGACGACAACGGTAAACGCATCATTCTCGTCGACCCCGACGGCGAGGTGCGCGCGAGTGTCGAGCGACACCGGTCGGACTCCTTCGTCCACAACCTCGCCGTACCGGCCCAGTTGCAGGGACTCGATCCCACGCTCCCGCACGTGCACTCGTCCATGGCCGACGCCGTCGACGACGCCGAACAGTTCCTGCTGAAGCACTACCGCAACGCCTGACGCGGCGCCGTGGTGGCTCGCCGGGGGTCGGGGGTCGTGTTGGTCAACGCGCGCGGCCGATAAGCTGCCCGGTGTGCGTCTGGTGATCGCGGAATGCCAAGTGGACTACGTCGGCCGACTGACGGCTCATCTGCCCATGGCCAAACGGTTGCTGCTCATCAAGTCCGACGGCTCGGTGAGCGTGCATGCCGACGATCGCGCCTACAAACCGCTGAACTGGATGAGTCCGCCCTGCTGGTTGACCGAGGCGCAGGTTCCCGACGAGGTCGCAGCGCTGCATGAGTCGGTCGAGGCGTACTGGGTGGTGACCAACAAGGCCGGCGAGGAGCTGCGCATCACGCTCGCGTCGATAGAGCACGACTCGTCGCATGAACTGGGCATCGATCCCGGCCTGGTCAAGGACGGCGTCGAGGCGCACCTGCAGGAGTTGCTCGCCGAGCACGTCGAGACGCTCGGACCCGGTCACACGCTGATCAGGCGCGAGTACATGACGGCAATCGGGCCCGTCGACATTCTGTGCAGGGATGCGCAGGGTGCGACCGTCGCCGTCGAGATCAAACGTCGCGGCGAGATCGACGGCGTCGAACAACTGACCCGTTACCTCGAACTCCTCAACCGCGATCCGTTGCTCGCACCCGTCAGTGGCGTCTTCGCGGCCCAGCAGATCAAACCACAGGCGCGCACGCTGGCGACCGACCGCGGAATCCGTTGCGTCGTCCTGGATTACGACGCTCTGCGGGGAGCGGAGAGTACCGAGTTCCGGTTGTTCTGAGGCGCCGCGGCGTCAGTCGCCCGTGCTGAAGCGGGCGCGCTCGGACAGTATCCGGTTGAGCAGTTCGGAGTCGTCGGCATCCGACAACGACGTGTAGTCGATGTCTTCGGCAGGACGCAGCGTGTCGGGGAACGTGTCGAACTCGCGCTGGATCTCGTTGAGCTTCTTGCGGATCTCCTCGAACTCCTCAAGGACCTGCGTGCGCGCGTCGTCGGCCTTCGCCGAGAGATTGCGGGCGCCCGCCAGTCGCTCGATGGCGATGTCGCGGGCGGTGTCGCGAATCTGCTTGGCCTCGGCCAATGCTTGTCGACGCTCCTCGGCGAGGGTCATGTCGTGGTGGCGGCGTTCCTCGGTGCGCGTCTGCTTGCTCTGTCGCGCCAGTTCGTCGGCGTCCGCATGAGCCTTGGCGACCAGTTGGGAGGCCTGGGTACGTGCCGCGTTCATCGTCGCCGTGTGCTCGGCTTCCATCGCCGCTGCGCGTTCGCTGCACAACCGGTCCGACTCCGCGGCGTCGGCCTTTGCCTTGGCGTGGATCGACTCCGCGTCGGTGCGTAGGTCAGATGCGTGCTGTTCCGCCTCGGCGACGATGCCGGACGCCTTGTTCTCGGCGTCAGCCACGATCGATTCAGCCCTGGCCTGTGCCTCGGACAGGATTCGGTCGGCATCTTCACGTGAGTTCTTGCCGAGTTCCGCTGCTTCCTGACGCGCCACCGACACCGTCT
The DNA here is from genome assembly GCF_001665905.1 of Gordonia sp. 852002-50395_SCH5434458. Taxonomy (NCBI): domain Bacteria; kingdom Bacillati; phylum Actinomycetota; class Actinomycetes; order Mycobacteriales; family Gordoniaceae; genus Gordonia; species Gordonia sp. 852002-50395_SCH5434458. The sequence continues at coordinate 62,063 of NZ_LZTC01000049.1, read as the reverse complement.
CGGCGGCCTCGGCGCCTGCTTCTGCGCGCATCTCCGACGCCTCGTCGGACGCGAGCTGCAGCATGCGACTCAATCGTTCGCTCATGCCCTGGGCCGTCGTGGGTGGCACAGACAGGGTGTCGACCTCGCGGCGGAGTTCCTCGATCGTCGCGCGGGCCTCGTGCAGATGCGCGGCGAGTTCTTGCGCGTTGGCGGTCGCGGCGTCGCGGTCGGCGGCGAGGACTCGCAGGTCGGCGTCGATGCGTCGGAAACGCTCGGCGACCTGCTCGCGATCGTATCCGCGCATGACGACGGCGAACGGGAGTTGCTGCCTCGGAGCCTGGCTCGACATGGTTCGACAGTCTAGTCGGCCGTGCTGTGGCGGTGCTGTGTCTGGTACGAGCGCGTGTGCGCCTCGGCAAATATTTGCCGTGGACGCGGAAGTGCGCGGGTCAGTGCGTCGAAGCGCTGTGGTCGGCCGCGGGTTCGACGAGCTCGAGCAGCACGCCGCCAGCATCCTTCGGATGAACGAAGTTGATTCGCGAGTCGGCCGTGCCGCGTCGCGCCTCCGGATACAGAACGCGGACCCCTGCGGACGTCAGGCGGGACACCACCTCGTCGACGTCGGTGACCCGTACGGCGAGCTGCTGCAAGCCTGGTCCATTGCGATCGAGGAACTTGGCGATCGTCGACGACTCGGACGCCGGTGCGAGCAGTTGGATGACCGCGCCTGTGCCCGAGTCCGCGGGTCCGATCATCGCCTCCTCGACGCCCTGCTCCTCGTTCTTCTCCTGGTGCAGGGTGACGAAGCCCAGATGGTCGGCGTACCACTGCTTCGCGGCGTCGAGATCGGGCACCGCGATACCGACGTGGTCGATGGCCACCACAAGGTCGGAGATGAGTGCCGTCGCGCCGGCGGAGCCGACCGCGGCTGCGGTTTCGGAATCAGATGCAACTGCCGATTCGACGGGGGGCACGGATGATGAGGGCGTCATGCGATAAAGGTAACGTTTAAGGCGTCATACGAACAGAGCGACCGCTCGGTTGGTCGCTGCCCAGTACTTGGAGGTCCTCATGTCCCCGGCAACAGATCAGGCGACGTCGGTGATCGTCGCCGGCGCGCGCACGCCGTTCGGTCGGCTCCTCGGCTCGCTGAAGGGTTTCAGCGGTGTCGATCTCGGTGCGATCGCCATCAAGGCTGCGCTCGAACGCGGAGGCGTCCCGGCGTCGGCTGTCGACTACGTGATCATGGGCCAGGTGCTCACCGCAGGCGCGGGACAGATGCCCGCACGCCAGACATCGGTGAAAGCCGGAATCGGGTGGGACGTTCCCGCGCTGACCATCAACAAGATGTGCTTGTCCGGCATCGACTCGATCGCGCTGGCCGACCAGCTCATCCGTGCCGGTGAGTTCGAGTGCGTCGTGGCCGGTGGCCAGGAGTCCATGACCCAGGCGCCGCACCTGCTGCCGGGAAGCCGCAGCGGATTCAAGTACGGCAACACCGAGCTCGTGGACCACACCGCATTCGACGGCCTCTACGACGCCTTCACCGATCAGCCGATGGGTGCGCTGACCGAGCAGGGCAACGACACCGGTGGCTTCACCCGCGCCGAGCAGGACGAGTTCGCCGCGCGTAGCCACCAGCTCGCCGCGACCGCGTGGAAGAACGGACTCTTCGCCGACGAGGTCGTTCCCGTGAGCATCCCGCAGCGCAAGGGCGACCCGATCGAATTCTCCGAGGACGAGGGTATTCGCGCCGACACCACTGCCGATACTCTCGCGGGACTGCGCCCGGCATTCCGCAAGGACGGCACCATCACCGCGGGCAACTCGTCACAGATCTCCGACGGCGGCGCCGCCGTCGTCGTGATGAGCAAGGCGAAGGCCGCAGAACTCGGCCTGACCCCGCTCGCCGAGATCGGTCCGCACGGAGTGGTTGCGGGCCCCGACTCCTCGCTGCAGCTCCAGCCGGCCAACGCCATCGAAAAGGCTTGTGCGCGAGCGGGAATCACGCCAGCCGATCTCGACCTCGTTGAGATCAACGAGGCGTTCGCCGCGGTCGGACTGGCCTCGACCAAGGCGCTCGGCATCAACCCCGACATCGTCAACGTCAACGGTGGGGCCATCGCGATCGGCCATCCCATCGGGACGTCCGGAGCACGCATCACGCTGCACCTCGCGCTGGAACTGCAGCGTCGGGGCGGGGGCGTCGGTGTTGCTGCGCTCTGCGGCGCGGGCGGTCAGGGTGACGCGCTCATCATTCGCGTGCCCAAGGCCTGAGGAAACTTCACCACGTTCGTGATCACGGATGCCTACTACGCCCTGTCGTAGTAGGCATCCGTGTCAGGCACAATGGGTTATATGAGGCAATTCTTCGACCTGTCCACCCCGGCCAAGCGTTTCCGGTTCGTCGCCGTACTCGAGGCAATCACCTGGGCCGCGCTGTTGGTGGCGATGTTCTTCAAGTGGGTGCTCGGGTACACCGAGGCCGTCGCGGTTCCCGGCATGGTGCACGGCATCGTCTTCGTCGTCTTCGTTCTGATCTCGATCGTCACCGCGGTGTCGTTGCGGTGGAGCCTCTCGGTTACCGCGCTCGCGCTGATCTCCAGCATCCCGCCGTTCGGCACGCTGGTGTTCGAGTGGTGGGCACGCCGCAACGGGCACCTGGCCGAGCTGTCGGGGCAGGTCGACGCCGAGTCGACGCCCCAGTACGCGGCCTGATGTCCCAGTACGCGGCCTGATGTCCCAGTACGCGGCCTGACTTCCCGGTAAGCGACCCTGGTCGCTTCCGATTCCGCATCACTTGCAGAGGAGCCGACCATGATCGCCGCATTCAGTCTCACACCGTCGGGTGGCGACGCCGTCGGCGACGACGGCGGCATGAGCGAAGCCGTCGCGGCGGCCGTGCGGGTGGTGCGCGAATCAGGTCTTCCGCACCAGACCACCGCGATGTTCACCTACGTCGAGGGCGACTGGGACGCGGTGATGGACGTGATCAAACGCGCCACCGACGCGGTCGGCGAACTCGCCCCGCGTGTGGGCCTCGTCATCAAGGCCGACATCCGCCCCGGCCACACCGACGAACTGACCGGCAAGGTCGACCGGGTGATGCGACATCTGTCCTGACTCGGCCCGCGCGCCTGCTCGACGATCCACGCTGACGCGTGCGCGCGGTGCGGTCTCGGCGATCTTCTGTCTGAACGGCTTTCTCGCAGCGCTGTGGGTTGCCCACATTCCCGTCATCACCGCACACACGGGGACGTCGCACGAGCAACTCGGTGGGCTTCTGCTGTTGCTCGGCGGCTCGGCGTTCGTCGGCATGCAGGTCAGCGGGCATGCTCTCGACAGATACGGTTCGCGCACCACGACTTTGGTCGCGGCGACGCTGCTGTGTCCGGTCATGATCGGGCCCGCGGTGGCGTCGAATACCGGTCAGCTCGCCGTCGCGCTCGTGCTCTTCGGGTTCGTCAACGGCAGCCTCGACGTCTCGATGAACGCCCAGGCTGTCGCGGTTGAACGGGCTTATCGCCGCCCGATCATGTCGTCGTTTCACGGATTCTTCTCGCTCGGCGGCCTTGCCGGGTCGCTCGTCGTCGCCGCGACGTTGTGGGCGCAGGTCGGCGTCGTTGCGACAGTCGGGGTGTCGGCGCTACTCGGGCTGGTGCTGGTCGCGGTGTGTGCTCGCTCGCTGGTCGCGCCGGATGGTGGGGGATTGATCGAAGCGGCCTCGGCGTCGGACGCAGGTGGGCCGACAGACGACGATGCGTCGACGACAGGCGCGCGTTGGTGGCACGGACTGGACCTGCGTCGACTGGCAATCCTCGCGGCCGTGGCGTTCGCACTCATGCTGGCCGAGGGAACGGCATACGACTGGAGTGCGCTGCAGATCGTCGAGGATTTCGGTACGCGTGACGCGGTCGGCGCTGTGGCGTTCGGGGCGTTCAGTGCCGCGATGACGATCGCCCGCTTCGGCATCGACCCGATCGCTGCGCGGCTCGGCCCCGTCTGGGTGGTGCGGGTGGGTTCGGCGCTCGGCATCTGTGGAATCACCCTGGCGATTCTCGCTCCCGAACCGGTCATCGCAATCGTCGGCTGGACCATCTTCGGCGTCGGTCTCGCCGGGCTGATCCCGCAGATCTTCACGGCTGCAGGCAATCTCACGACGTCGTCGAGCGGACGTGCCATCTCTACCGTCGTCGGCTGCGGCTACCTCGGAATGCTGTCGGGACCCGCGATCGTCGGGTTCATCGCGGGTCACTCGGGGGTGTCGGTCGGCCTGACACCCGTCATCGGTGCGCTTGTCTTCGCGTTGGTGGCAGCACGGGTCGTACGTCCGGCTGCACGACCGGTGAGTCGTCGGGACGTCCGTGACACACTAGAGGGGTGACACGACCGACCCCCAGGCCTCAGGGAAATGCAGCACGCACCCAGGCCGGCGCCGCAGCACGTCAGCAAGCCGCCGCGACAGTTGCCATGTCAGGTGCAGTCGACCTCTCCGCACTGAAGGAGAAGGCCGAGGCGCAACGAGCGCAGGCGCGTCAACCTGCCGCAGCGGCCCAGCGGCCCAGCGCTGGAGCGGCGCCGCCCGGCGGCAACGTGATCGACGTGACGGATGCGACCTTCGAGACCGAGGTCCTGGCCCGTTCGACGAGACAGCTTGTCCTGGTCGACCTCTGGGCGGAGTGGTGCGGTCCGTGTAAGCAGTTGTCGCCTGTGTTGGAGAAGCTCGCGAACGCCTCTGGCGGCACCTGGATGCTCGCCAAGATCGACGTCGACGCGAACCCGCAGATCGCGCAGGCCTTCGGTGTGCAGTCGATTCCGACGGTTGTCGCACTCGCCGCTGGTCAGCCCGTCGCCGCGTTCAACGGCGCCCGTCCCGAGGCCGAGATCGTCGACTGGATCGATCAGATCCTCGCCCAGGTCGGCGGTGCGCTCCCCGGGGCTCCTGCCCCCGAGGCAGAGCAGGAGATCGCCGACGATCCGCGCATGGTCGCCGCCGAGGACAAGATGAACGCGGGCGACTTCGACGGCGCGCTCGCCGACTACCGCGCCATCGCCGAGGCCGAGCCCGACAACGTCGAGGCCGCATCGTTGGTGCGCAACCTCGACTTCATGCTCCGTGCCCAGGCTCATGACCCGGCGATCGTCGAGAACGCCGCTGCGACAGACGTCGACGCTCAGCTCGCGGCTGCGGATGTACTGCTACTCGGTCAGGATCCCGAGGGAGCATTCACGCGCATCATCGACGTGGTGAAGGCGACCTCCGGCGACGACCGCACGCGTGCGCGGACCCGGCTGCTCGAGCTGTTCGAGCTGTTCGACCCTGCCGAGCCCTTCGTGGTGGCCGCTCGTCGAAAGCTGGCTGCCGCGCTGTTCTGAGCCGGTCATCGGCGGTCAGTTCACCTTCCGGCGGTAGATGCGGGCTGCGACGATGTTCGCGACGATGAGGATGCCGACGCACCACCCCAACGCGATCCATATGTCGGTACCGACCGGTTGCTCTGCGAGTAGTGACCGGATGCTGTCCACGATCGACGTGACGGGCTGGTTCTCCGCGAAGACACGAACCGGTGTGGGCATGGATTCAGTTGGCACGAATGCTGAGCTGATGAACGGCAGCAGGATCAGCGGATACGAGAATGCGCTCGCCCCTTCGATCGAGTGAGCCGTGAGCCCGGGGATGACGGCCACCCATGTCAGAGCGAGTGTGAACACCAGCAGGATGCCCGTCACCGCGAGCCACGGCAGAAGCCCTGCATCAGAACGAAATCCGATGGCGAGCGCCACGCATACAACGATCAATACCGCCGCCGCGTTCGCGAGCAACGACGTGAGCACGTGCGCCCAGAGGGCCGCCGACCGCGCGATCGGCATCGAGCGAAAACGCTCGATCATGCCTGCACTCATGTCGGAGTAAAGCCGGAAGGCGGTGTAGGACACCCCGGAGGCCACGGTGACGATCAGAATTCCCGGTAGCAGGTAGTCGACGTACGACCCGGATTCGGTCTCAATGGCGCCGCCGAGGACGTACACGAACAACAGTAGGAATGCGATCGGCATGATCGCCGTGGTGATGACCGTATCGGGGCTGCGGGTCACGTGACGGAGGGTGCGGCCGAGCAGAAACCGTGTATCGGAGACGAAAGTGGTTGTCATGGATGTTCTTTCGTGCTCGGCTCACCGGTTACGGCGAGGAAGATGTCTTCGAGGGATGGTCGCTTCTCCACATACTCGACCTGAGCGGGAGGGAGAAGTGCGGACAGTTCGTCGAGTGTCCCGTCGGCGATGATGAGGCCGCGATGAAGGATGGCGATCCGGTCGGCGAGTTGCTCGGCCTCTTCGAGGTATTGGGTGGTGAGCAGCACGGTGGTGCCGCGACGTGCGAGAGTGGCTATCGACTCCCAGACCTCCTGGCGTGCTTGAGGATCCAGGCCGGTCGTCGGTTCGTCGAGGAAGAGGACGAGCGGATCTCCGATCAGGCTCATGGCGATGTCCAGACGCCTGCGCATGCCGCCGGAGTACGTGCCGACTCTGCGGCGGCCGGCGTCGGTCAGGGAGAATCGTTCGAGGAGTTCGTCGGCTATGTCACCAGGGTGGGGCAGATGTCGTAGTCGCGCAACGAGAATCAGGTTCTCGCGGCCGGTGAGGATCTCGTCCACGGCTGCGAACTGGCCGGTGAGACTGATTGATCGCCGTACGTCGTCGGAGCTGAGCGCGACATTGTGTCCGTTGACGCGTACCGTGCCGTCGTCGACGCGACTCAGCGTGGCGAGCGTCCTGATCATGGTGGTCTTTCCCGCGCCGTTCGAACCTAGGAGGGCGAAGACCGACCCGGCGTCGACGTCGAAGTCGACGCCGCGCAAAACCGCGAGCTCGCCGAACGACTTGCGGAGTCCGCGTACCGAGATGGCGGGTTCAGTGTGAGCGACGGTGTTCACCGGTGGTCTCCGGCTTCGTTCTGGGCGGCGATGGCTTTGTCGACTTCGCTGCGGAACTGGCTGCGCGCCTTGGTGATCCACGACGCTTCCGGGTAGCTTCGGAGGAACTCCTCTGCGAACTCGATCGGGTCGTCGCCGACGATGTCGGCGATCGTGGTGCCGTCTGCGGACGACTGCTCAAAGAGATCGGCAAGGTTTTCGAGGAGAGACATCAACGCGTCGACGTCCGAGGACGCGAAGTAGTAGACGTAGTGCTCGGTGCCGTCGAGCGCGCGACGGTAGGTGTCGGGCAGCGCATGCTTGCGCGCCTTGTATGCGCGATACCGCTTCTTGTCTGCGACGATCTTGCCCATCATCATCAGTGTCCCTTCTGGAGTTGGTCGAGCCGTTGGGTGAGGAAATTCCAGGTGCGCCAGAACTCGTCGAGATACTCCCGGCCGGAGTTGTTGAGCGAGTAGACTTTTCGCGGCGGTCCCTTGTCTGAGGGAACCTTCTCGACGTCGACAAAGCCTCGCTTCTCGACGCGGAGTAGCAGTGCGTACACCGTGCCCTCCGCGATGTCGGTGAATCCTTGATCGCGTAGCGCCGTGGTGATCTCGTATCCGTAGGCCGGGCGTCGGCTGAGGATCGCCAGAACGATGCCCTCTAGCGTCCCCTTCAGAATTTCGGTCAGTTGTTTGCTCATGCGACCCCACTAGCTAGTGGTACTGAGTACTAGTACATAGTATCGCTGAGTAGCTAAATCGCAAGAGGCCTCGAAGAGTTGGCTGCAGTTCTGTTCTGAGCTGGCCGTGCGTAGCTGGGCGTCGAACCTACGAGAGAGTTCTCGGAGTTTGCCGCGTGGCGACGATGGTCACGAGGTTGGCTTCGCCCCAGTCTCCGAGGGGAAGCAGTGCGTCGTTGAGTGACTGTCCCAGCGGAGTGAGCGAGTACTCCACTCGCGGTGGCACTTCCCGGTAGACCTCGCGGTGGACGATGCCGTCGCTTTCCAGTTCGCGCAATTGCTGGGTGAGCATCTTCTCGCTGACACCCGAAACGTTGCGCCGCAGTTCGCCGAAGCGGCAGGGGCGCTCGTGCAGCGCCCACAGGATCAGCGGCTTCCACTTTCCGCCGACCACCGCAACCGCCGCGTCGAGCCCGCAGGAGAACGGACCCTTGCTCGAAGCATCAGACATCAGCCAATACTAACCATTCGGTGGCTACCTAACGCGAAAGTGCGTACTTGTGAGAAGTGCAGCGGCACAGGAGTGTTGAGGCATGACTTCTACCGTGACCGTGATCGGGGCAGGCCCGATCGGGCAGGCCATCACCCGCGCTCTACTCTCAGCAGGCCACGAGGTGACCGTCTGGAACCGAACCCCCGAGAAGACCGCACCGCTTGCCGAACTCGGTGCGCGTGTCGCCACCACTCCACGAGAGGCCTTGCGTCGCAGCGACATTGCGCTCATCTCGGTGCGGGGCAACGACGCTGCGCGCGACATACTTGAACAAGCCGAACTGTCCGGCGTGGACGTGCTCGTCGTGAACCTCACCTCCGACACCCCGAGTTCGGCGCGGGAGCTCGCAGGCTGGATGACCAAGCAGGGTGTCCGATACCTGAGTGGAACGATGCTCACCCCCTCCGTCCTGGTGGGGCAGCCCGGCTCGACGGCGGTGCTGGGTGGCGTCGAGAGTATCTATGAGCAAGCCCTCCCGGTGCTCGAGGTGATCGCGCCCGAGGTTGCACGCCATGGCGACGATCCCGGCGCTGTCGCCGCGCTCGACCTCGCGCTGCTCGATGCGTTCTGGGGCACGGTGACAGCGTGGAGCCACGCCGTCGCCCTCGGACGAGCCGAAGGGCTCAACGCGAACGACCTCACCGAGCGGCTGACCGCGATAGTGCATTTGGCCGCGGAGGTCGGAGCCGGGATCTCGCAGGATGCTGAGCTCGGCAGCTATCCCGGTGATGTGTCCACCATCGCGTCTGCCCGCAGCACGCTGACTCATATCCTCCACGCCAGCACGGATCGCTTCATCGACGCGGGTTTCCCTGGTTCCGTCGAAGCGTTACTCCGACGCGCTACCGACCACGGCTACCACGACGACGGGCCGTCGCGTCTGGTTCCGACGATCGCGCGGGCCGCGCACTAGGCCGGTGCGAGCCAAATTGCCGAGTTGGCAGGGATCGTGACCGACGCCGAGACCGGCCTCCCGTGCCAGCCCTCGCCGTCGGCCTCGACCGCGCCGAGATTGCCCTTACCCGCGCCGCTGTAGGCGGCGGCGTCGGTGTTGAGGATCTCGGTCCAGGTTCCGGCGCGGGGTAGTCCCACTCGGTAGTCTCTGCGGTCGGCTCCGGAGAAATTGAACAGGCACGCCACCACCGAGCCGTCGGAACCACATCGCAGGAAGCTGATGACATTGTTCGCGGTGTCGTTCGCGTCGATCCATTCGTAGCCCTGCGGATCGGTGTCTTGCGTGAACAGCGCGGGACGTTCGCGGTAGACGCGATTGAGGTCGGTGGTGAGCGCCGAGATCCCTTGGTGCAGTTCGCCTTCCCAGCCCTGGAGCTGATACCAATCCAGGCTGCGGTTGTCGGCCCACTCGGCGGTCTGACCGAACTCCTGGCCCATGAACAGCAGTTGCTTTCCGGGGTGCGACCACTGGTATGCGAGGAATACCCGCACGCCTGCGGCTTTCGTCCAGGAGTCGCCGGGCATCCGGCTCCACAGCGTGCCCTTGCCGTGCACCACCTCGTCGTGTGAGAGCGGGAGCACGAAGTTTTCACTCCACGCGTACATCAGCGAGAACGTGATCTCGTGGTGATGGAAGCTGCGGTGGATCTGGTCGCGACCCAGGTACCCCAGCGTGTCGTGCATCCAGCCCATGTTCCATTTGAGGCTGAATCCCAGTCCGCCGAGGTCGGTCATGCGCGTCACGCCGGGCCAGGCCGTCGACTCCTCGGCGACGGTCACCGCGCCCGGGAAGAGCTTGTGGACCGTCGCGTTGGTCTCCTGCAGGAACTGCACGGCCTCGAGATTCTCTCTGCCGCCGTAGATGTTCGGTCGCCAGCCGCCCGCCGGCCGCGAGTAATCGAGATAGAGCATCGATGCCACCGCGTCGACGCGCAGTCCGTCGACGTGGAATTCGTCGATCCAATAGAGCGCGTTGGCGACGAGGAAGTTGCGCACTTCGCGTCGCCCGAAGTCGAAAACGTATGTGCCCCAGTCGAGCTGCTCGCCCCGCATCGGATCGGCGTTCTCATACAGTGGCGTGCCGTCGAAGCGGGCCAACGCCCATTCGTCCTTGGGGAAGTGCGCGGGGACCCAGTCGATGAGCACCGAGATTCCCAGCGAATGCAGATGGTCGACGAGGTACCGGAAGTCGTCGGGCTTGCCGAAGCGGGCCGTCGGTGCGTAGTACGACGTGACCTGATATCCCCACGAACCACCGAACGGGTGCTCTGCGACGGGGAGGAATTCGACGTGGGTGAAGCCCTTCTCGATTACGTAGGCGCCGAGTTGCTCAGCGAGTTCGCGATAGTCGAGCCCCTTGCGCCATGAACCCAGATGCACCTCGTACACGCTCATCGGTTCACGTGTCGGCTCGCTCTCGATCCGACGGTCGATCCAGTCGTCGTCGGACCAGACGAAGTCCGAATGCGTGACCACCGACGCGGTGGCGGGCGGAACCTCCGTGCGCCTGGCCATCGGGTCGGCCTTGTCGTGGAGGGTGCCGTCGGCGCCGTGGATGCGAAACTTGTACAGCGTGCCCTCGCCGACGTCGGGGATGAACAACTCCCACACGCCCGATGGCCCCATTGACCGCATGGGCGTCGACCGTCCGCTCCAGCCGTCGAAATCACCGATCACGACGACGCCGTGCGCGTTGGGTGCCCACACCGAGAACGTCGTGCCGGGCACGTCGCCGTCTGGCGTGGTGTAGACGACGGTGTGCGCGCCGAGAACCTTCCAGAGCTCCTCGTGCCTGCCCTCGGAGAACAGATGCAGATCGAGCTCACCGATGCTCGGGAGGAACCGATAACCGTCGGCAACGACGAATTCTGTTGTGCCGCCGTGCCCGTCGGGGTAGACGACTCGATAGCGGTAGTCGATGAGGTCGGTGATCGGCACGGTGACGACGAACAGGTCATCGGTCTGATGGTGCATCGGATAGTCGACGCCGCCGATCACCGCCGATACCGAGATCGCATTGGGACGCAGTGTCCGCAGGATCGTGTTACCCCCGGGGGCGTCGTGGGCGCCGAGGAACGAGTGCGGGTCGGGATGCGTCGTCGCCATCAGACGTCGGAGGTCGTGGTCGGAAGCGAAGGGATCGGGCTGCGTGCTGGTCACGGTGTGCTCACTGGATTCGGTAGGAGAGTCGGCGGGCGGCGTCGGGACTCAGGGGTGGAAGGGCGACGATGTGTGCGACGGCGCGCCACGGTTCGAGTCGTACGTAATTCGCCTGGCCCCAACCGAATTCCTCACCGGAGACCTCATCTGTGCCGACGAAGCGCTCCTGCCAGTCGAATCCGAGTGCGGGCATGTCGAGCCACAGCGTCGACTCCTCGGCACCGAACGGATTGATGTTGACCACCACGACGACACGATCACCTGACACCGGGTCGAGCTTGGAGTAGGCGATCAGTGCCGGGTTGTCGAGGTGGTGAAAGGTGATGTCGCGCAACTGCTGCAGGGCCGGATGGCGTCGGCGGATCGCATTGAGTGAGGTGATCCATGGTTCGAGTGACTCGCCACGGCTCGCGGCTCCCTTGTAGTCGCGTGGGCGGAGTTCGTACTTCTCGGAGTTGAGGTACTCCTCGCTGCCCTCGCGCACGGGCAGGTGCTCGTACAGCTCATAGCCGCTGTAGACACCCCAGGTCGGCGACAAGGTGGCGGCCAGTGCCGCGCGTAGCGCGAACATGCCCGGTCCGCCGTGCTGCAGGCTCTCGTGCAAGATGTCGGGGGTATTGACGAAGAGGTTGGGGCGCGACTCGTCGGCGTGCGCGGCGATCTCGCGGCCGAACTCCTCGAGTTCCCACTTCGCGGTCTTCCAGGTGAAGTAGGTGTAGGACTGTGTGAAACCAAGGCGTGCAAGGCCATAGAGTAGTGCAGGTCTGGTGAATGCCTCGGCGAGGAACAGCACGTCGGGGTCGCGCTTTTTGACCTCGGTGATCAGCCACTCCCAGAAGTTCGGTGGCTTGGTGTGCGGGTTGTCGACGCGAAAGATCTTGACGCCCAACTTGTTCCACGCGAGCACCACTTCGAGTACCGCGCGGTAGATGCCGTTGCGATCGTTGTCGAAGTTCAGTGGGTAGATGTCCTGGTACTTCTTCGGCGGATTCTCGGCATAGGCGATCGTGCCGTCCGGCAGGGTGGTGAACCAGTCGGGATGCTCGGTCGCCCACGGATGGTCGGGGGCGGTCTGCAGGGCCAGATCGAGCGCGACCTCCATGCCGAGTTCGCTTGCGCGAGAGAGGAAATACTCGAAATCCTCCTGCGAGCCGAGCTGTGGGTGGATCGCGTCGTGACCACCCTGCGCCGACCCGATCGCCCACGGCGACCCGACGTCGTTCGGTGCCGCGACCAACGTGTTGTTGGGCCCCTTGCGATTGACCTCGCCGATCGGGTGGATCGGTGGCAGGTAGACCACATCGAATCCCATGTCGGCGATGCGCGAGAGATCTTGAGCTGCGGTCAGGAACGTGCCGTGCACGGGGTTGCCGTCGTTGTCCCAGCCGCCCGTCGATCGCGGGAACATCTCGTACCACGATCCGTAGAGCGCGCGGCGTCGGTCGGTCCAGATCCGCAGATTACGACTCTTGGTCACGAGTTCACGCACGGGATGTGCGTCGAGAAGGTCGACGACCTCGTCGGACAACGCGATTCCCACGCGATTCTCGACGCGTCTGCGCCTCGAGCGAAGTGAGTCGACGGCGTCGAGCAACAACTGGCGGTCGGTACCGTCGACCTGTTGCGCCGCTTCGCCGAGAATCCGCGCACCGGTCTCGAGGTCGTTGGCGAGATCCTCCGCGCCCTGACCGGCGTCGATCTTCTTGGTGACCGCCGACCGCCACGTCGCGTACGGATCACTCCACGCCTCGATGCGGAAGGTCCAGTAGCCGACGGCGTCGGGAACGATGGCCGCGTTGAAGGCATCGGGTTCCGTCGCGGGCGACATGCGGACGTCGAACGAGGTGCGGTAGGGCGTTTCGACGTGCAGGGTGACCCCGAGCGCGTCGTGTCCCTCTCGCCACGCGGTCGCGCTGATCGGGATCAATTCTCCGACAACGCATTTGGCAGGGTATTGCCCTGCGGAGACCAATGGTTGGATGTCGTCGATGCCCATCCGGCCGATCACTTCGGCCCCCTCTCGTCAGCGGCCACGCGCAGGGCCGGGAGTCCTCATCGATCCCACAGTGTTGCGTTCACTCTAGTGGCGTTGAGTTCAACACTAGTGACGTCGCCGGGTCGTGATGCCGAATCCGGGCGTCAGACTCACCGTAGCGGTACGGCGGCCAGTCTGCCGAGTGCCGCGCGGACCACGTCGGGGTCGGTCGTGCGCCAGAACGGCGGCATGGATGCGAGGAGATAACCGCCGTATCCGGCCGTCGCCAGACGCGAATCGAGGACGGCGACCACGCCGCGATCGTCGACCGACCGCAGGAGTCGCCCGGCGCCCTGCGCCAGCAGCAATGCAGCGTGATTGGCTGCGACCGACAGGAATCCGTTTCCTCCCCGCGAGGTGACTGCGCGCTGGCGGGCACCGAGTAGGGGATCGTCGGGGCGCGGGAAGGGAATGCGGTCGATGATCACCAGCGACAACGACGGGCCGGGGACGTCGACGCCCTGCCACAGCGACAGCGTGCCGAACAGGCAGGTCCTCGGGTCGTCGGCGAAGCGTGCGACGAGCGCCGCGGTGGTGTCGTCGCCCTGGCACAGGATGGGGAGGTCGCTGCGCGCGCGGAGCGCCTCGCTGGCCTCGCGGGCGGCGCGCATCGACGAGAACAGCCCGAGCGTGCGACCACCCGCGGCCTCGGTGAGCGCGGCGAGCTCGTCGAGTGTTGCGGGGGCGATGGAGTCTCGTCCAGGTCGGGGGAGATGACGTGCGACGTAGAGGATCGCCGAGCGTGGGTAGTCGAACGGTGAGCCGGCGTCGAGGCCCGTCCACCGCATCGGCGAACCGTCGGAGGGCGCAGCGCTGCCCGTTGCGGTGACGTCGCGTGCGGGTGTGTCGTTGCGGGCGTCGCCGCCGAGCGCGATGTCGTCGGCGGCCGGGGTGTCGGTGCCGCGGCCCGCTGCGGGCAGCCCCCATGTGGCGGCGAGAGCGTCGAAGGAGCCGCCGATGGTCAGTGTCGCGGAGGTCAGGATGACGGTCGACTCGGTGAACAGCGTCGCGCGCAGCAGTCCGCCGACCGACAGCGGTGCGATGTGCAGCACGGTGCGCGTCGACGATTCGGATCGGCCGGTGCGTTCTTCTGCCACCCAGACGACGTCGCGTCGTTTCGCCGGGTCGGGTTCGTCGAAGGCGCCGAGCACGCGGACCGCGGTGTCGTGGAGTTCTTCCAAGGAGGTCAGCGCAGCCGACCGTGCCGCGCCCTGGCCGTCGTCGGCGCCTCCCGGTCCGCGCGCGGGACCGATGGCCGAACGCGCCAGCCACAACCGATCTCGTAGCGTCGCCAGAACCAGCGCGGCATCCGCGGGCATGGCGGTCCACTCGCGCTTGGGGGCGTCGTCGAGCATGTCGCCGAGTTGCTCGCCCGCGCCGATCAGCGCGTCGACGGTTTCCTCGTCGATGAGCTTGCCGCAGCGTCGGGCGGCCACCGTGATCGAGGCGGCCGAGAGGTCGGACGTCGACACCGAAGTGATGCGGTCGACGAGGTCGTGCGCCTCATCGACGATCACCACATGGTGGTCGGGCAGTACGTTGGCCGGACTCATCGCGTCGATCGCCAACAGCGCGTGATTGGTCACCACGACGTCGACCTGCCCGGACTTGCGTCGTGCCCGTTCGGCGAAGCAATCCTCGGCATACGAGCAGTTCGACGCCCCGAGACACTCGCGCGAGGTGACGCTGACCTGCCGCCACGATCGGTCGGTGACGCCGGGGGAGAGGTCGTCGCGGTCGCCCGTGTCGGTGTCGGACACCCACTCGCGCAGGCGCGTGACCTCCCGGCCGGTGCGTGAGAGCTCGAACGCGTCGAACAGCTCGGTATCCGGCTCTTCGACGGTTCCCGCGTGAATCTTGTTCAGGCACAGGTAGTTTCCGCGACCCTTGAGGATTGCGAACGTCGGCTCGCGGCCGAGCGCGCCCTTCAGGGCTTTGGAGAGCCGGGGCAGGTCGCGCTCGACCAGTTGGCGCTGCAGTGCGATGGTCGCCGTGGAGACCACCACGGTGTCGCCGGACTCGACGGCGTGCCGGATGGCAGGCACGAGATAGGCCAACGACTTTCCCGTGCCCGTACCCGCCTGCACTGCGAGGTGCTGACCGGTGTCGATGGCGTTGGCGACGGCGGAGGCCATGCGGACCTGCCCGTCGCGGCGTTTGCCCGACAGCGCGGTCACGGCGGTGTCGAGGAGGGCGGTCACCGGCGGGAGCCCGGTCGCCCGCGAGGTAGTTGGCCCCGAGGCGTCCGACTTGGCGGCATTCGCTACAGATAGGTCGGTCACTAGGAAGCGGCCTGTCCGCCGTAGACCAGATCGCCCACGAGCGTGACGCCGGCGTCACGCATGCTGGTCAGCGCGGCGTTGGCGGTCGGTTCGGAGACTGCCGCAGTGAAGTTCAACAGGACGCGGGTGTCGAAACCCTCGTTCGCGGCGTCGATCGCAGTGGCGCGTACGCAGTGATCGGTGGCGATGCCGACCACGTCGACGCTGCGCACGTCATGGGCCCGCAGCCAGTCCGTGAGCGTGGTGCCGTCGTCGGAGGCGCCCTCGAATCCGGAGTACGCCGCGCTGTAGGCGCCCTTGGAGAACACCTCCTGCACCGCAGAGGTATCGAACTCGGGCGAGAACGCAACACCGTCCGTCCCGACCCTGCAGTGCGGTGGCCAGGTATCGACGAAGTCGGGATTGTCGGAGAAATGCGCGCCCGGATCGATGTGGTAATCACGCGTGGCCACGACGATGCCGTAGTCGTCCGTCAATGACTTCAGCGACCGCGCGACCGCGGTGCCGCCGTTCACGCCGAGCGCGCCACCCTCACAGAAGTCGTTCTGGACGTCGACGACGATGAGCGCCTGGGCTGGGCTGACGTCGTCGTCGAAGTGTGGGCTGGACATTCCGATCTCCTCGGGTCGTGGCGTGGCTGCTTGTGCGATCGGTTGTGGTTGCTCGTTGCTCGATACCGGTTCGATGATTGGACGTGGGCGGGTGGGGATCGGTTCCCTGTGCTGTCAGCCGAGTTGGAAACGGGTCGGTACGGCGGGATCTCCGTGCGAGAGTCCGAGTCCCTCCCACGGCAGGCTGACCAGACCTTCGGCGAGGAACGCGCGCGCGTCGTCGAGCGTCGGGAGGTCGTCGACGCGCCGTCCACCGCGAACCAGCGGGATCTGCAGAGGTCGCACGACGTGTCCCGGAACGTCCGGTGTAGGTGTTCCGGCGCGGTAGAGGATCTCCTCGACGATGGTCCCGGTCGGCCGCGCGACCCGCACGGCGTTCTTTGCGCCGCCCTTCGACTCCTTGTGGCTGGCGCGTTTGGCGACGGGGATGCCGTCGACCTCGACCAACTTGTAGACCATGCCGGCCGTCGGAGCACCGCTGCCGGTGACCAACGACGTGCCGACGCCGTAGGTGTCGACCGGCTCGGCGCGCAGTGACGCGATCGCATACTCGTCGAGATCGCCGGAGACGACGATCTTGGTGTTCGGGGCGCCCAGCTCGTCGAGTTGCTCGCGGACCTGCCGTGCCAACACGCCGAGATCGCCGGAATCGATACGGACTGCACCGAGCTCGGGACCGGCCACCTCGACGGCGTTGCGCACGCCCTGGGTGATGTCGAAGGTGTCGACGAGCAGCGTGGTGCCGACACCGAGTGTCTCGATCTGCGCGGCGAACGCTGCCTTCTCGTTGGGGCCCTCGGGATCGGTGAACGCGAGAGTGAACGAATGCGCCGCGGTTCCCGCGCTCGGCACGCCGTAGGTACGCGCCGCCTCGAGGTTCGACGTTGCCGCGACACCCGCGAGGTAGGCGGCCCGTGCGCTCGCCACAGCTGCCCATTCGTGCGTGCGACGCGATCCCATCTCGATGATCGGGCGCCTGCTCGCCGCGCTGACCATGCGGGCGGCTGCGGAGGCAATGGCGCTGTCGTGGTTGAGGATCGACAGGATCAGCGTCTCGAGCACGACCGCCTCGGCGAAGGTTCCGCGCACGGTGAGGATCGGCGAGTTGGGGAAGTACAGCTCACCCTCGCGATATCCGTCGATGTCGCCGGTGAACTCGTAGTTGCGCAGCCACTCGACGGTCTCGTCGTCGAGGAAGCGTTCGACGACGGCGATCTCGTCGTCGCCGAAGCGGAACTGCGTCAGCGCGTCGAGGATA
Source organism: Gordonia sp. 852002-50395_SCH5434458 (assembly GCF_001665905.1). NCBI lineage: Bacteria > Bacillati > Actinomycetota > Actinomycetes > Mycobacteriales > Gordoniaceae > Gordonia > Gordonia sp. 852002-50395_SCH5434458. The sequence continues at coordinate 44,629 of NZ_LZTC01000049.1, read as the reverse complement.
CGAGCGGTGCCCGCGACGACCCCGTACCGGCGGCCGTCGGGGAGACGGCGCGCGAACACCTCGAACACACACTGTCGGTGTGCGATCGGGTGCCGCAGCGCGGCGGAGACCATGGTGAGCTCGTACTGGTCGGTGAGCAGGGCGGTGTTGCGGATGGTCACGATCCCTTACCCTAGTTTGTATGGCGCCTGACGATATTCGTGCGCATGAGGCTACCCCCGGAAGTGGCGGCGGTAGCGGTGGCACGGCCGTGGCCGACCCGGCCGTTGCCGACGCCGCGTCGGCGTTCGACCGTCCCTGGGTGACCATCGTCTGGGACGATCCGGTCAATCTGATGCGCTACGTGACCTTCGTCTTCCAGAAGGTCTTCGGATACTCCGAATCCAAGGCGAACCAGCTCATGATGCAGGTGCACACCGAGGGCAAGGCCGTGGTGTCGTCGGGCGACCGCGACAAGATGGAATCCGACGTGACGAAACTGCACGCCGCGGGTCTGTGGGCGACGATGCAGCGCGACAGCTAGCAGCGGGCGGGACATACGAGTGCGCGTTTTCAAACGCAAGGGCCGAGGACGCTCGGTGCGGTACACGACGTCGTTGGAGTCTCACGAGTCCGAGCTCCTCGCGTCGATGGTGGCGTCGATGTCGGAGTTGCTCACCGAACGTGAGGCGAGCGCGCCGCGCGACGACCTCGCCGAGCTGACCGGCATCCGTACCGGACACTCGAGCGCCCCGACGGATGTGACCCTCGGCCGTCTGCTGCCCGACTTCCACCGGCCCGACCAGGACACCGAACTCACCGCGGACGCCGTGAACGGGCGGCTCAACGCGGCACTGCGCAGCGTCAACGAACCCAAGATCATCGACGCCAAGCTCGCGGCGTCGACGACGATGCTCGCGACTCTCCCCGACGGCGGCGGCGACGTCTCGCTCACCGAGGAGGAGGCGATGTGCTGGCTGACCGCGCTCAACGACGTCCGCCTCGCGCTGGGCGCGACGCTCGGGATCTCCGAGGACACCCCCGACCGGCTCCCGCCCGACCATCCGCATGCTGCTCACCTCGACGTCTATCACTGGCTGACAGTCATCCAGGAGCTGCTCGTCGAGGCGATGATGTGATGACCGGCTGGGCTCCCGCCGGTGATCGGATCACCGATGTGGCAGGCATCGCCGTCGGTCATCACCACCTCGTCGATGCCGACGCCACACTCGGCCTCGGCGGACCCGACGATCCGCCCGGCACGGGGTGGGCGACAGGTACGACCGTCGTGGTCGTCAGCACGCCGGAGGGAGCGACGCATGCCCCGACCGCGGCTGTCGACGTGCGTGGTGGCGGACCGGGGACTCGCGAGACAGACCTGCTCGATCCGTCGAACACCGTGACCACGGTGCACGCGATAGTCCTTACGGGCGGCAGCGCCTACGGACTCGCCGCCGCGGACGGGGTGATGGCCGGGCTCGAGGAGTCGGGTCGTGGCTTACCGATGAACGCCCAGGGCGGCGTGGTCCCGATTGTTCCGGCGGCCGTCATCTTCGACCTCCCGATGGGCGGGTGGACCAACCGTCCGGACGCGGGCTTCGGACACGCGGCGCTGCAGGCTGCGGGCGCCGAGGTCGCTCAGGGCAGTGTCGGCGGCGGGGCCGGAGCTCGGGCGGGCGGACTGAAAGGTGGAGTGGGTACGGCGTCGTCGCGCATCGAGACCGGCGCGGCGTCGGGCATCACCGTCGGCGCGTTGATCGTCGCCAACCCGGTGGGCTCGGTGATCGATCCGACTACCGGATTGCCTTGGGGTGCAACAGAACACGACCTCGCGTATTACGGACTCGCCCGCCCGGACAGCTCGGATGCCGCGCGATTGGCCGAGGTCGCTGCCAAACAGACCGTGCTCAACACGACGATCGGCGTGGTGGCGACCGACGCCGAACTCGACGCCGCGTCGGTACGTCGAATCGCGATGTCGGCGCACGACGGGCTCGCCCGCGCCATCCACCCCGTGCACTCGCCGCTCGACGGCGACACCATCTTCGCGGTTGCGACCGGAGCACAGCCGACCGAGCCCGCGGCGTTCGTGCCGTCGGGGATGAACCCCGACGTCGCTGTCCTCGCCGAGATCTGCCGCGTCGCCGTGACGGTCACCCAACGCGCGATCGTCAACGCGGTGCTGGCCGCCGATTCGGTGGCGGGCGTGCCCTCCTACGCCGACCTCGCGCCGTCGGCGATCACGACCACCGGCATCGCGTAGCTGCCGGAGTCGTCACCGGGGTCTCGGAATAGCGGCGTCGAGGGGCACGTTGTTCGTCAGGACGTTTATCCGTTCACTTCGAGGAGAGCGAGTGCTGCAGATCAGCCAGGAGTTGGTCGACGAGATGGTCGCGCATGCGCGCGCCGATCATCCGGACGAGGCGTGCGGGGTGATCGCAGGCGCGGAGGGCTCCGACCGTCCCGTCCGGTTCATCCCGATGGTCAACGCCGAGCGGTCGCCGACGTTCTACCGCTTCGATTCGACGGAGCAACTGAAGGTCTGGCGGGAGATGGATCGCAACGACGAGGAGCCGATCGTCATCTATCACTCCCACACCGCCACAGAGGCATACCCGAGCCGCACCGACGTCTCCTATGCCAGCGAACCCCAGGCGCATTACGTCCTCGTGTCCACGCGCGACGCCGACGACACCGAGATCCGGAGTTACCGCATCATCGACGGTGATGTCACCGAAGAACCCATCGAGATCAGGAGCTGAATCAACCATGACGGTCACCGTGTCCATCCCGACCATCCTGCGTACGCACACCGGCGGCGAGAAGCGGGTCGAGGGTTCCGGCTCGACGCTGTCGGAGCTCATCGACAATCTCGAGACTGCCAACCCCGGCCTCAAGGAACGCCTAGTTGCCACGGATGGTGCGGCCGCGGGCAAGCTGCACCGCTTCGTCAACATCTACGTCAACGACGAGGACGTGCGCTTCTCCGGCGGTCTCGCGACCACGATCGACGACGGCGACGAGGTCACCATCCTGCCCGCGGTCGCCGGCGGCGCACTGCCAGCGCTCGGACGATAGGGATTTCGTGGCGCGCTACACGTCGCTGATCTCATCCGTCGGGAACACGCCCCTGATCGGACTGCAACGCCTCTCACCGAGGTGGGACGACACCGACGACGGTCCGCACGTGCGGCTCTGGGCCAAGCTCGAAGATCGCAACCCCACCGGCTCGACCAAAGACCGGCCGGCGCTGCGCATGATCGAGCAAGCCGAAGCCGACGGCCTGCTGCAGCCGGGGTCGACGATCCTCGAACCCACGAGCGGCAACACCGGTATCTCGCTTGCCATGGCCGCGAAGCTCAAGGGCTACCACTTGATTTGCGTGATGCCCGAGAACACCTCGGACGAACGTCGATCACTGCTGCGCATGTACGGCGCCGAGGTGATTTCGTCACCAGCCGCGGGCGGCTCGAATACCGCCGTCCGTATAGCCAAGGAACTCGCAGCGGAGCACCCCGATTGGGTGATGCTCTACCAGTACGGCAATGAGGCCAACTGGCGCGCGCACTACGAGGGCACCGGCCCGGAACTGTTCGCCGATCTTCCCGAGATCACCCACTTCGTCGCGGGTCTCGGCACCACCGGAACGTTGATGGGCGTCGGACGGTATCTGCGCGAACGCGACCCCGACATCGAGATCGTCGCGGCCGAACCGCGATACGGCGACGAGGTGTACGGCCTGCGCAACATCGACGAGGGTTTTGTGCCCGAGCTGTATGACGAATCGGTGCTGACCCGCCGATACTCCGTTCAGGGCGTCGACGCCGTCGCGCGGGTCCGCGAACTCATCGACCTCGAGGGCATTTTCGCCGGAGTGTCGACGGGCGCGATCCTGCAGGCCGCCCTCGGCATCGGCCGCAAGGCGCTCAAGGAGGGTCGACGCGCCGACATCGGATTGGTCGTGCCCGACGCGGGGTGGAAGTATCTGTCCACCGGGGCCTACGACGGTAGCCTTGAGGATGCCGAGCAGGCACTCGAGGGGCAGCTCTGGGCTTAGCTGGGGTGGTTTCGACTCGGGTGCTCGCTGCGCTCGCGCCCGGCTCAACCAGCGGGAGGAGCCACCTCGCTGGTCGAGCTGAACCCGCTGGTCGAGCTTGTCGAGACCACCGCTGGTCGAGCCCAACCCGCTGGTCGAGCTTGTCGAGACCACCCGACGAAGGAACGAGATGACACCGAGCACCACCCCCACGCGCGGCGCGCGGCCGCTGTGGGCGCGGTCGGCGATCGTGATGGCGTTCATCGTCGCGGTGCTCGTGATCGTCGAGGCGATCGACGCCGCAACTCACTACGACCTTGATCGCGCCGGCATCGAACCACGCCAGATCGACGGACTCGACGGCATCCTGTGGGCGCCGTTCCTGCACGCCGATTGGCAGCACCTGTTCGCCAATCTGATCCCGCTCGTCGTGCTGGGATTCATTCTGCTGCTGAGCAAACGCTTCCTCATCGTCACCGCAATCGTCTGGATCGTGTCGGGCATCGGTGTCTGGTTGTTCGCGCCGTCGTACAGCGTCACGGTCGGGGCGTCGGGCATCATCTTCGGTTGGCTGACATACCTGCTCGTACGCGGACTCTTCAACCGCGACCTCACGCAGATCGCGATCGGAGTCATCCTCTTTCTCGTATACGGATCGGTGCTGTGGGGCGTGTTCCCCGGCACCTTCGGGGTCTCGTGGCAGGGACATCTGTTCGGCGCCATCGGCGGTGTACTCGCCGCGTGGTTCCTCGCCGACCGGGATCGTCGCCGACGCCCGACGGCCTCATCGGGTCCTGTATCTCCGTATGGTCCGACAACACCGGGGGTGCGGTCATAGTCACCAACACACGCGCCGACGCGCCTATCGGCATCTTCGATTCCGGCATCGGTGGGCTGACCGTTGCCCGCGCGATCATCGACCAACTGCCCGACGAGGACATCGTCTACATCGGCGACACCGCGAACGGACCCTACGGTCCGCTGACCATTCCGGAGATCCGACGACACGCCCTCGCGATCGGAGACGACCTCGCCGAGCGCGGGGTCAAGGCAATCGTGATCGCCTGCAACACCGCGTCCGCGGCCTGCCTGCGCGATGCCCGCGAGCGCTACGCGCCGATCCCGGTGATCGAGGTGGTGCTGCCAGCGGTCCGTCGAGCCGTCGTCGCGACGAAGACCGGGCGCATCGGCGTGATCGGCACGGAGGCGACGATCTCCTCGCGCGCGTATCAGGACTCGTTCGCCGCCGCCCGCGACGCCCAGATCACCGCGGTCGCATGTCCGCGATTCGTCGATTTCGTCGAACGCGGCATCACCAGCGGTAGGCAGATCCTTGGTCTCGCGCAGGGATATCTCGAGCCGCTGCAGGAGGCCGACGTCGACACGGTTGTGCTCGGATGCACCCACTATCCGTTGCTGTCGGGCGTGATCCAGTTGGCGATGGGCGACGAGGTGACGCTCGTGTCCAGCGCCGAGGAGACCGCCAAGGATCTGTTCCGTGTGCTCACCGAATCCGATCTGCTCCACCCGCACACCGGCCGCGAGGCGGTGCGCCACTTCCAGGCGACCGGCGACCCCGAGATGTTCGCAAAGCTGTCGAGTCGCTTCCTCGGACCTGTTGTCCGATCGGTGGATCCGGTCTGACGTGCGGAGTGTCGCCGACGTCGGATCGGTCACACGTCCGAGTCGGCGTGTCTTGTGACCGATAAGTGGTCTGCCCGCCATGTGCGCGTGGCAAGGTAGGTCGTATGCGTCTGACTGTCCTGGGCTGTTCGGGCAGTGTCGGTGGCCCCGGTGCGGCCTGCTCGGGCTACCTGCTGACCGTTCCCGGCCATCGACCCGTGCTCGTCGATTGCGGCCCCGGGGTGATGGGGGAACTGCAGCGGATCGTCGACCCGAATGACGTCGACGTCGTGCTGAGCCATCTGCATGCCGATCACTGCGTCGACCTGCCCGCAATGCTGGTGTGGCGTCGCTACGCGCCGACGCCTGCGACCGGACTGGCGTCGCTGTACGGGCCGACGGGTACCGCGCTGCGGATCGGGGCGGCGTCGAGCGAGTTCGGCGGTCAGATCGACGACATCAGCGATACGTTCGACGTCCACGAGTGGTCGGACAACATCGAGATCACGTTGGGCGGCATCACGATCGAACCCTTCCGCGTCGACCATCCGCCCGCCACGTTCGGACTGCGATTCACCGGTCCGGAGGGGCAGGTCATCGCCTACAGCGGCGACTCGGGTCCGTGCGACGCGGTGATCGATCTCGCCGCGGATGCCGACATCTTCTTGTGTGAGGCGTCGTGGACGCACGCACCGTCGGAGCGCCCTCCGCACCTGCACATGTCGGGCATCGAGGCGGGGGAGATGGCGACCAAGGCCGACGCGAAATCGCTCGCGATCACCCATGTCGCACCGTGGTCGGATGCCGAGGCGATCCTCGCCGAGGCGCGCAGCACCTTCTCGGGGCCGGTCGGCCTCGTGCGTCAGGGCCAGGTGTTCGACCTACCCGGGTGATCTCCTACAGTTGAGTTCGTGACCACACGAGCTGACGGCAGGGCCGACGACGAACTCCGTCCCATCACCATCACCCGCGGATTCACGTCGAATCCCGCCGGGTCGGTGCTGATCGAGTTCGGTCAGACACGGGTGATGTGCACCGCGAGTGTCACCGAGGGTGTTCCGCCCTGGCGCCGCGGGTCCGGGCTCGGTTGGCTGACCGCCGAGTACTCGATGCTTCCCGCCGCGACCCACGAGCGTTCACGCCGCGAGTCGGTCAAGGGCAAGATCGGGGGACGTACCCACGAGATCAGTCGACTGATCGGACGTTCGCTGCGCGCGTGCATCGACCTGAGCGCGCTCGGCGAGAACACCGTCGCCCTCGACTGCGACGTCCTGCAGGCCGACGGCGGCACGCGCACCGCGTCGATCACCGGCGCCTACGTCGCACTCGCCGACGCGGTGACGTGGCTCAAAGCTGCTGGGCGACTGTCGGATCCGCAGCCGCTCTCGTGCATGATCGCCGCCGTCAGCGTCGGCGTCGTCGATGGACGAGTGCGATTGGATCTCCCGTATGAGGAGGATTCGCGCGCCGAGGTCGACATGAACGTCGTCGCCACCGATGCCGGAACCCTCGTCGAGGTGCAGGGCACGGGCGAGGGCGCGACCTTCCCGCGTGCCACCCTCGACAAGCTGCTCGACATGGCTGAGATCGGGACGGACAAGCTGTTCGTGGCACAGCGCGAGGCGCTCGCGCTCCCGTATCCCGGCACCCTGCCAGAGCCGGCCTGACTCGATGTCGCAGGTACTCCTCGCGAGTCGCAACCGTAAGAAGCTGGCCGAGCTTCAGCGGGTCGTCGACGCCGCAGGCCTCACGGGCCTCGAGGTGATCGGGCTCGACGCCGTGCCCGAGTACCCCGAAGAACCCGAGACGGGCGCGACGTTCGAGGACAACGCGTTGATCAAGGCCAGAGCGGGCGCGCGGGCAACCGGGTTGCCTTGTCTCGCAGATGATTCGGGAATCGAGATCGACGCACTCAACGGGATGCCCGGCGTGCTTTCGGCTCGATGGAGTGGCGTACACGGCGACGACGCGGCCAACAACGCGCTGGTGCTGGCGCAACTCTCGGACACACCCGATGACAGACGCGGCGCGGCATTCGTGTCGGCGTGTGCCTTGGTGTCGCCGTCGGGCGACGAGACCGTCGTGCGCGGCGAGTGGCGCGGCGTGTTCGCGCGAGAACCGCAGGGCTCCAACGGCTTCGGCTACGATCCGCTCTTCATTCCCGACGACGCGGTAGCTGCCGGACGCTCTGCCGCCGAGCTGGCTCCGGCGGAGAAGGACGCACTGAGTCATCGCGGAAAAGCCTTGGCGCAGTTGGTTCCTGCGCTGCGCGCCCTGGCCTGAGGGTCGACGGCGCGCAACGGACCGGGCGTCGCGGCAAGGGGCTACCGTCAGCCTGCGCTGCCGCTGTGGACCGCGAGCATCCGTGAGACCGAATCGGGCCACGTGAACTGCGCAGCTCGCGCGCGAGCGGCCCCTTCACGTTCGGAACGCGGTATCGACAGAACACGCTCGACGGCGTGTGCGAACCCTGTCCCCGAATTGTCGGCGAGTGCGCCGCACGACTCGTCGACCATCCCCGCGACGGCGGACGACCGCGATCCGACGACCGGCGTCCCCGACGCGAGCGATTCCAACGCCGACAGACAGAATGTCTCATGCGGGCCGGGAGCAAACGAGACGTCGGTGCTGGCCAACAGCGCGGCGACCTCGCGCCGGTCACGCAGGTGGCCGAGGAAAGTGACGGGTAGGCCCCTGGCGGCGTGCTGCAGGGCGCCGCGCATGGGCCCGTCTCCCGCGATGACCAGATGCACGGGTAGCCCCGCGCGATGGAGTTTGGCAGCGGCCGCGATGGAGCGGTCCGCACGCTTCTCCATCGACAGTCGGCCGCAGTGGCCCAGCAGCGTCGTCGATCCGTCGGTCCAGCGGGCACTCAGTGTGGGGTCGAGGTGGTGTGGCGCGAACTGCTCCAGGTCGACGCCGAGCGGTGCGCGGACCACGTTGCTGGCTCCGATACGTTCGAACTCAGCGGCGGCGAACCCGGTGGTGCACACCACGGAGTCATACGAGTTGGCGGTCGCGGCGTTTGCCCGATCGGCCAATGCCCGTGCGGTCCGGGCCGGCATCGCCATGGCGAGCAGCCTGTCGAGCCGCTCGTGCGACACCATCGCCGACGGGATGTCGCGGCGTCGAGCCCAGTCACCGAAGCCGCGCAGCGTCAGCCGGTCCGACACCTCGAGCGCGTCGGGGCGAATCGAAGCAAGGACGTCGGCGACGCGTCGAGCAGATGCCAGGCGGTAGCCGCCGGAGAACGGGATGCCCGGCGCGCGCACCGAGATTTTCACTACTCCCGACGGCATCAGGTCTTCCCGGGATTCGCTTCCCGGTACGACGAGCGTCACGTCATGTCCGGCGGCGACGTAGCCGGCACCCCAGCGGTCGACGGCCGTGCGCAGTCCTCCGGAGCGCTCACCGTAGAAGTTGGCCAACTGGACGATGCGCACCCCGCCAGTCAGCCGCGCTCGCGTGAACGCAGAGCTGCGCGTGCCTTAGGTCAGGTTGAACTGCGCCTTTACTTCCTTCGACCGGATGTGCTCGACATAGAAGGAGAGAAAGGGGATGGTGCCCGCGATGGCGGTCACGATGATCTTGCCGACCGACCAGCGCACCTTGATGCCGAGGTCGATCGCGCAGACGAGGTAGATGAAGTAGATCCAGCCGTGTACCGGCGGGACGAAGTCCAACACGTGATTGCCGAAGCCATAACGCAGGATCAGCTCGGCGACCAACAGCAGCAGCCAGATACCGGTGATCCACGCGAGCACGCGATAGCGAGTCAGTGCGCTCTTCACCTTCGCGACGGGCGTGGCGGTCTGTGTGGACCGGGCGGTTTCGGTGCTCTGTGGGGTCTCGCTGCTCACCTGTGGTGTTCCTCCGTCTGTGTGGACTCGCGGGTCGTCGCGGGCGTGGTGACCGGGTGCGCCTCGGTGCGCTCTCGGTCTGTGGCGGCGAGCTCGGCGAGGTACCGGTTGTAGTCGGTGAGTGTGGAATCGTCGCGCGCGGGATTCGCGGCGAACGACGACGCGCTCGGGGTGGTTGCCCGCTCGGGAAGTATGCCGTCGGGGATCTCCGTCACGCCCTTCGGCTTGAGCTTCTCGACCTCCTTCGGATCCGCTTCGAGCACGACGAACCGGCGGTATGCCCAAACGAACGCGACGGCGAACGCCGGCCATTGGAGCGCGTAACCCAGGTTCTGACCGGTGCCGCCCGACGACTCGAAACGATCCCACTGCCACCACGCCATGCCGAGGCACACGACAGCGGCGAGCGCCACCAGCACCAACAGTGCCGGGCGGTGCCTGCGAGCACCACGACGCGTAGTAGACATACCCTTGACGGTACCTGGCCTGGGTGTATCGCCGCGCGACCGGTACTGTTGACCGCGCACGCGCGAGTGGCGGAATTGGCAGACGCGCTGGATTTAGGTTCCAGTGTCTACGGACGTGGGGGTTCAAGTCCCCCCTCGCGCACAGCAGAACTCTTGTTGCGTCATGTTTGTGCGTTGACAGCATCCGAAATCCGTCATTCAAGAGGGTGAAGTGCGCGGTCGGTAGGATCGCCGATTCGGCATGGACCGTGGTCCAGCCAACAGCCTTTTCTGTCTGTCATGGAGCTCGATGTCGCGATCCGCCTCACGATTCGGCGCGGGTCAGTCGCAAGAACTCCAACTGGGCCAGCTCGACGTCGTCGAGTGTCCGCAGTCGGATCTCCGACGTTGCGGTCGGCGACGGCAGCGCGAAGATGCGGGTCTGCCGGTCCCAGCGGAACGGCGCTCTCCGTTCGTCGACGGCGATCCACGCGCCGGCGTCGTCGAGAACCTCGATCAGCCAACTCAGCTCGCCCGCCGAGTGCGGGGTGACCGTGTAGTGGTCGACAAGGGTCGGGGCGTCGAACTCCCAGCCCACCGCGTGGCCAGCCTGCAGGAGTAGTGGTGTGGTTGACGAATCGTCGTCGAAGACGGCCCTTGCGCCTGCTGGGCCGCGTGCACACGTCGGAGCGGCCCGCGGACTCGTCAGGTCGCGAGGTGGTTGGGGAACCGTGCCCTGTGGAGTTGTCGATGCCGGCACCGTACCCGCGGCCCACGTAGTGGGCGCCGGGCCGAGTGCGATCGTGATGTGTGCGCCCCGCATCAGTCGTTCCCGCGACACGGTGATGTGATTCCACGGCTGCCCGTCGATGGTCACGGACTCGATGTAGCGATTCGTCGACGACGCCGCAGGAGCGTCGACGGTGAGTGTGGCGCCGTTGTCCAACGTCCACCTGATCCACGGGAACGTCGGAGCGGTGATCACGTACTCGCCCGAGCCGATCGACAGCGGATAGAGTCCCGTCACCGCTTAGAGATACCACGCCGACATCTCGCCGTTGTCCTCGTCTCCGGGGTACCCCTGCCCGATCTCCGATCCAAGAAACAGTCGCTGCGTGGCATCGCGAATGAGCGCCTGCGTCTTCGCGTGGGCGAAGCTGCCCGGCGTGGACGCGTGGGCGTACATGAACGGAATGTGGTGTGCGGGTTGGTTGGAGAGTGCGAGCATGCCCATGCGGGTGTCGCGGGCCTCTCGCATCTCGTGGATCACAACGGGATACGACCCGCGCATGTCGGCGCTGCCGCTTTCGGGAGTCGCGCAGAACTCGTCGAGCTTCTTCTCGAGCGCCGCTCGTCCTCCGTGTAGCGTCGCAAGTCCCGCCCCGTCGTGCGGTGCGGTGAATGCGGTTCCCCAGGCGTTGGTTTCGGTGTAGTCGACGCCCCACCTGCGTGGGTCGAAGTCGCGGACCGGGCGGAAATCCCCATTGCGTTCTCGCCCGCGGAAGAAGCCGGTCTCGGCGTCGAAGACGGTGGCGTACGACGCCGCTCGCGCGTCGAACCACAGCGCGTTGGTGCGGAACTCCTCACTCCGAGGGTGCGCGGGGAATCGTTGTGCGAGTAGACGTGAGAAGGTGGCGATCGCTGCGTCGTTGATCGCCGCGTCGACGGTCCAGCTCATTCCCTCGGCTGTGTCGGTGTCGGTGAACCCCCGGAACAGCGAGCGTGACATTCCCTTTCGGCCAACACGGGGATTCGACGACGGGGTGGTCGCATTGCGGAGGCAGGCGTCGTAGGCATTCTCGAGGTCGAGTCCCGGTAGGTCGGCGAGCGCGGCGTCGGCGAATACGGCGTCGCTGCTCGTGCCGGTCATGATGTCGGCAGGCCCGGGAGCCGACCATCTGCTCGTCCAACCACTTCGTCGAAAGTGTTCGACGAAGCCGTCGACCAATTCTCCTGTCTCCGTTGGCCACACGAGGGTACGTAGTGGCCAGCTCGCACGATAGGAGTCCCAGAAGCCGTCGGTCACGGTGAGCTTGCCGTCGACGACGGGACGCGCTGTCAGTGTCGGTCCGTCGTCGACAGGCGGAACGAAGGGGTCTGCGTACGCCCACCGTGGGTTGTCCGGAGTTCCGACGTTCTCATGGGCGATGGTGGGGTAGAGGTGAACTCGATGAAGACTGGAGTATGCGGTGACGAGTTGGTCATCGCTTGCGCCACGAATATCGAGGCGACCGAGGACAGCGTCCCAGGCGGCGCGGCTCCGTGACCAGATCGCATCGAAACCGCCTCCGGCAAGCCAGATGTCATAGTCGAGGTTGCGGGCTGCCTGATCGACACCGATGAATGACGTCCCGACGGCGAGCACAGCGCTTCGACGCTGCGCCACGTCGAGGGTGACCGAGCCGAGCACCGCACTGCGTTCGTGACGACCGGGTGCATGGCTTGTTGCCGTGACGGGAACATCGACGCGGGCAGCGAAGTACATGCGTGGCACATCGACCAAACCGCCTGGGCCGTCGACGAATCCGGTGATCAGACCCCGTGAGGCGTCGGACAACACCAGCGATCCGCGCCCGTCGAGCTGATCGAAGATCAGTGACCCGACATCGGAGGGAAAGCCAACCCGCAGCCACACCGACCACGTGCCCGCGGTGAGTTCGGCGTCGACACCGCCGGCCGCGGAGCCGCCGTCGAGTGGCACGGCGTAGCGGTCCGGGCGATCGGATTCGTCGTGGTGCGAGAACTCGAGTGCGCGGTCGCTGCGATCCAGCGCCGGATGGGCAAGCACACTGGGAAAGAACTGAAGCACACCGCGATCACCCATCCACGGACTCGGGATGTGCGAGGTCGCGAAAGCGTTGAGGTGCGAACGGTTCTCGGCGTCGTTGGCCTCGTGGTAGGAGTACGGCCATCCTCGATTGCCCGCGTCGGTCATCGGCAGACCGAACACCGACCCGTGCGGGGGAGCGACAAGCGGCGCGCAGTTACCGCGCGAGAAGCGGTCGCTGGAGTGCGTTCCGCGTGTGGTGCGAACGCGATGAATACGCTCCGGGGGAGGCGCACTGCGCGGACGCAGGCACACGTCGTCGACAAACCCCAAAGTCGACGTTGCTTGTGAGTCTTGATGATTCGTGGTGGGGGAGTCAATCGAAGCGCCACTCCGACGATCCTCAGACCCGCACATCCGGTGAGTCGCACTCTCTTCAGAGTCCACTGATCCACCGCAATAGTCCGAGACAGGTACTGACTACGCGGATCGAGTTCGACGCCGTGCTGGTCGAGCACCGCCCTCTCGGAAAGTGTGTGGCCGTCGTCGAATTGGAGATCGAGGGCTATGGCCGTCGCGGCGTACGAGTCCCGCACGTCGTGTTCGTCAGGGTCGAAGACGGCATGGATGGCGTAGGTCAGCTCGTCGTCTTCTCCGACGACACGCCCGACGAGATCGCAGCCGTCGAGGGCGGCAACCACTTCGGACTCGGGCCGCACAGTGAGGTCGTAGACCCATGGTTGTGGCGACGTCAGACCAACCAGCGGCCGTGCGTTGACAGGATGCGATGGACCAGGGCCTCGCCGTAGCGAGGTGGTCGGGTTCTGCTTGCGCGCACCGAACCGCACAAGCGCCACCCTACGTCGTGCGCGAGGGATTGCCGCTGACGTTGGTCAGGAAATCCATGACCAACATCAGCGACAATACGAGGCCAGGATCAGCCGGCAGCCGGAATCGTGAAGGGCAGGCCGGGCACCGGGGTGATGGCTGGCTTCTTCGACGTGGTCGTCGGTGCCGCGGTGCGACGTTGATCGTCCCCGGCGGGTACCCGCGCCGACGTGCTCGGTGCGGCAGGTGCGAGCGCCTTCTCGTCGGCGGCCTTCTCAGTGCGCACGCCGTCCTTGGCGTCGCGCAGCTTCTTGTGCTGCTCGGCTCCGAGGCCTGTTCCGGTGGTGTCGTCCTCGCGCAGGCACATCGAGCGGATCACGTTGTGGTAGTTGACGAGTCCGTACGTGATGGCTGCCGAGCCGGCCGCGTTGAGCAGGCGCACGGGGGTGAGCGGAAGACCTGTGATGCCCGCGGCCTCGAGGCCCGCAGATTCCACCAGTCCGCCCGCTGTGCTGAACAGATAAAGCGAGAGGTACAGCGAGTAGTACGCGGCGGTCATTCCCTTGGTGACGGTGAGGTCGGAGAGCGGTACCGTCGCCGCGAGGTTGTCGCCCTGGCCGATGTTGTGCCCCAGGCCCAGCGCGATGTCGAGGGGTGCGCCGCCGACGTAGGGAATGATCGTGCCGATGTAGGAGGCGATCGATTCCGCCGTGTTGAAGTCCGCGGGATCGGCAGGAATCAGGTTGTGCGGGATCGGGGTCGAGCGCATCGTCGAGAGAATGCGCTTGGTCTCGTTGCGGATGTTGCGCTTCTGCGCCTCGGTGGTGACCATCGTCTGCGCGTAGTCGGAGGTGCGGGTCACGATGCGCGACAGCGGAAGTGAACCGACGGGCGCACAGGTCTTGTTGTCGGCGAGTGCGAGTTGATCGGCAATGTCCTGCACGATCGCCGGGATCGGAATGTTGTAGCGAACGGTCTCACTCGGACGGCCGGCGTCGTCCTTCTGTTCTTTCGTGACCCGCGCGACGCACTGGTTGATCATCGAGCTGGCGATCGCCTGGTAGGTGTACTGGGCGCCGAGCGCGCTGGCGGAGACGCCGATCTGCAGGATGCTCTTCCAGGTGATGAAGTTCGAGAGCGCCGACAGTTGAGTCTCGTCGAAGGGACTGCCCGAGATGGGCGCGATCTGCGACAGCACCTTGGCCGGCGCCACGACGGTCGTGAACAAGTACAGCCACGCGGTTTCCACGGCTTGCATCAGCGTGATGCGGCTGACCGGGATGGCCTCGTTCTGCTTGCCGTCGCGAACCTTCAAGAGCTGCACCACGATCCACTGAGAGATCGGGCTCCGGTATTTGGTGGCTGGGTCGTCGGAGTCGGCGCCGAGGGCCAGCGGGCTGTCGGAGATGGCCAGCGTCGAGACGTTCATGTGGTCCATGTCGCGATGCGCCTGGGCGCGTGCGGCGTAGGCGTTCTGCTGCAGCTGGGGCGGAAGCGACGGGAGGATCGACTCGAACAGCGAGTCGTAGACCACCGAGAGCGAAGTGAATTCTGCACTGACACAACTGGTTTCCTTGCCCAAGTTCTCCTTGGGTGTTGCCAGCAGTGAGCGCTTCGACTTACCGATCCGGTCGAGTCGCTCGTCGTATGTCTCGGCGGGACGCGTTGTCGGCTTTACCTTGATCTGTGCCGCTTGCGTCGCGATTTGCTGCTGATGAGCGGCCTGCGTTGCCACCACCGCTGCTGTGCCGTTACCGGTAGCGCCGGCGGCAAAGACCGAACACAGCGTCGTTGCCGCGGTGACGCGGACCAGCCACTTCGTCCCGGTTCTCGATCGTCCTGCTGCCACCGGGTGGTCCCGACCCACGCCACGCACCATGAAGCACTCTCTTCTCATGTGTCACCGAAATGGTGTCTGCCGACTGCTCAACTCATCCCGCCGATAGCACCAGCACATCGGCTCAGTTGGTGAGGTTAGCATAACCTTAATGAAACTCTAAGGTCACTATCAGGTCTCGACTGACACTCGGAAGGTTAGGGCACTTTACGGAACCCGTACAGACTTCTCGGCGAATTGATCCGAGTGTCGTCCGCCACCGCCCCAGCCGTGTGGTCTGCTGGACGTCGCCACATGAAGTATCGAAAGGTCGGTGACGCATGTCTGACCCCGCGTTCGGGCGTCTTCCTCTCGACGACCTGTCGGTCGTCGATTCACTCGGAGCGGATCTGCGTGCGGCGCAGTACAACTCCGATGGAGTCGCCGCACTTCTCGGTGACGATGCCAACGCCGCACTCGGCAAGGGAGTGTGGTGGCCTGCGCTGCGTGCCACCGTGATGGCGCCTGCCGAACGCCGACCTCTCGCGACGCTGATACGCCTCTTCCTCCTCGGCTCTGACGAGCCGCGTGAGGCCGCCGAGCAGGTGTTTGCGTCGACGCCGCTGGATGCGCTCGCGGCGAACGGGGTCGTCGAGTTCGTCGACGACGGGCGCGTGCGCGCGATCCTCGACATCCGACCACACGCCGACGACGTCCGCGACTACCTCGTCGTCTCCGATCAGGACGCCGCGATGCGTTCGGGTCCTGTCGGGCACGATCACGTCCTCGGTATCGGGGGAGCGTCGATCTCGTTGGCGCGGGCGATCATTCGTGACCCGGTCGAGTCGGCATTGGACCTCGGTACCGGGTGCGGAATCCAGGCGCTACACCTTGGAACCCACGCCGATCGGATCGTCGCGACGGATACCAACCCCCGCGCGCTTGCCCTGGCGGCCGCGACCGCACGCCTCAACGGGATGTCCTGGGATCTGCGCGAGGGCAGTCTGTTCGAGCCCGTCGGCGACGAGCGCTTCGACCTGATCGTCTCCAACCCGCCGTTCGTCGTCGGGTCAGGGTCGCAGGACTACGAGTATCGCGACTCAGGGATGGAGGGCGACGCCCTGTGTGCGCGCCTGATCCGCGAGTTGCCCGCGCGCCTGAACCCCGGAGGCACGGCGCAGTTGCTTGCCAACTGGATCGTCTACGAGGACGCGGACTGGCGCGATCGAGTGGGTTCGTGGATCGCGGAGACGGGGCTCGACGGGTGGGTTGTGCAGCGCGAGCTGGCCGATCCCGTCGACTACATCTCGCTGTGGTTGTCCGACGCGGGCGAAGAACCGGATCAGATCGCCGCGCGAGGATCGGCGTGGCTCGACTGGTTCCAGCGAGAGCGTATCGCGGGAATCGGCATGGGAGTCATCACGCTTCGGGATCGTCGGGGTGGACCCGACGGCCCGCCCGACGTCGTGATCGAAGAGATCACCGGCGCGGGTGAGGAGGTGACCGGTCCCGAGGCCAAGGCATTTCTGGACCGTCGCGACTATCTCCGGACCACCTCCGACAATGCTCTGCTCGCCGCTCGACTGAAGACCTCCCCGGTATTCCTCGACGCGCAGTCGCTTCCGGGCGACGACGGCTGGCAGGAGATCGGAGCATCCGTGCGGCGCCCGGGTGGGCCGGGCGCCGTCCTCGGCGTCGACGAGGTCTCACGGGCGTTGCTGGCGGGTTGCCGGGGTCAGGTGCCGCTGGGAGCACTCATCGAACTCCTCGCCGACTTCCACGACGTCGACGCCGACGCGCTCGCTGCGGCAGCGCTACCCGTCGTCCGTGAGGCCATCGGGCGGGGCATCCTCTACGAGGTTCGCTGAGCAAGCGTCCGACCACTTCCGCCTCAACCGGAACGCGAACCACAACCGATCAGCCCGACCGGATTGTCCGACCCCGATCCGATGGGACCGGGCCCGACACCTGACGTTCACCGCGACGTCGCCTCGTCGTTGACATGAGCTGGTCATCTGAGAGGGTTCGCGACCGGCCCCGACGTCCATGGGGCGCAACTCATTCGGGGAGGCAACACCATATGCGTCGGTTCGGAAGCCGCAGATTACTCACGGCCGCAGTCCTTCCCGCGATCGCTGCCGTCGGGTTGCTCGTACCCACGACCGCGACTGCGGCTCCCGCGGCCTGTGCGTTCACTCCGACCACGGTCTCGGCGTCGAGCGGCTTCACCGCGGGCGAGAAGTCGGCGCCGTTCGCGACGGCGAAGCCCGCGAATCACATCGCGACGCTCGACGCGTTCTCGTCGCTGTCCCCGCTGATCAAACAGCAGAACCTTCTCGAGGCCATCGCGGTGAACAATGCTGCGAGCCCGAAGGTGTCGGCGTATGCGGTCGACGACAACTACGCGATCGAGGGACCCGCGATCTTCAACGCCCTCGGCTCGAAGCTCTCGCCCGCATTCTTCGACGCCCTCAAGGCCGGGCAGCTCCCGAAGACGAGTGAGCTGCTGCTCGGCGACAAGGCATTGGTCGGCGATCGCGTCGGTACGTCGAAGGAGAAGAAGTACTTCGACTACCGGCGGCCGTTCGAGGTGGCGCCCACTCTCATCCGCCACTACGGCGACGGCCGTCCCGATCTCTATGAATCGGTACGCGGCAGCGGGTCGTACCCGTCGGGACATACCACCTGGGGCTACACGCAGGCCTTCCTGATCGCGACGATGTTGCCCGAGGTCGGGCCGCAGGTTCTCGCCCGCGGCGCTGAGTACGGTTATCACCGCGTCGTGCTCGGCGTGCACTACCCGCTCGACGTCATCGGTGGGCGCATGCTTGCAGAGAACATCACTTCCGAGGTCATCGCCGACCCGAGTTTCGCAACGCTGCTGGCGCAGGCACGGACCGAACTGCGGTCGGTACTCGCTGCGCGGGTCGGTGCGCCGATCGGCCGCATCGTCGGCTGCCAGCAGCCCTACATAGGGACCGACGCCGCGTTGAGCAGCTACCGCCGGCGCTCGACCTTCTCGTTCCTGCCGACCGGACCCGCTGCGCCACTTCAGGTTCCGGCCGGTGCCGAGAACCTGATCCGGGCCGCTCATCCGGGGTGGTCGACGCAGCAGCTGCGAGACTTGTTGGCGCGTACGGCGTTGCCCGGCGGGTATCCGCTCGACAAGACCGGAGCGAACGGCGGCTGGCAGCGACTCGACATCGCGCGTGCGTGGGTGGCCCGCTGAGGCAGCCCGCACGGCTCGAATAGCTCGGATCGCGGCGCAGAAAACCACACCCCTCGGAGCCTCCGCATGTACCGGTACATGCGGAGGTCCCGAGGGGTGTAACTTTCTGCGCAGCGCGGCCAGGACCCGGACCAGTCAACGGCTACGGGAACTCAACCGGGTACGGCTTCGCCGACAGGTTCGCGTTCCGAGGTGGGAGATGCTGAGCTGTCGGTCCGCGGAGCGGTGGGGCTGTGAGCCGCGCGGTAGGCGATCGCGGGAAGTCGATGGAGCTTGTCGATCTCGGCGGCGCGTCGAAGTTCCGCCCACGCCCAGCACGCACCGAAGACGAGCAGAGTGACGGCTACCGACGTGGTCTCGTCCCAGGGGCGGTGGGCGATGTGGATCGGAACAATGATCAGGGCGATCGCCTGAATGACATATGAGTCGAGGCTGCGCGCTCCGGTCATCACGAGAGGCCGCAACCAGTCGTGATGCCACACCCGCAGCAGCGCGCGGAACACCCCGTACACGGCGGGTACGACGACCCAGGCGCCCAGGGCGCGTGCCGGCGCGAAGCTGACCTTGTCGGCGAAGTGGGATTCGAGTTCGGCCCACGGGCCGGTGTCGATCACGTAGTGGAAGACCAACCAGACGCAGACCGCCCCGACAAGGATCGCTGGCAGATATCTGTCGATGAAGCGGGCGCCCTGCCATCGTCGCCAGTTCCAGCCGATCACCAGTGCGGGCACGAACATGATCTGCCACGCCGCCCAGTTCTCCGTCCGCGGAGACGCCATCGACTGGGTCAGGAAAAACCAGTCCGGGGAGTGAATCTGCGAGATCACGTACAGCGCGATCGATGCGCACAGCACCGCGACCCACCATCCACGCATCAGCAGGGGGAACACGACATACGCCGACGCCATCAACACCAGGTACAGCAACAAGATGTTGCCCCCACTGGGCAGGTAGTCCATTCTCAGCGCGAGTCGGATTCCTTCACCCCACCCGTCGATCGGAAGTAGGAGCGTCAGCCACCGATGCCCGGCCATCGCCGCGGCGACGGCCACGAGCGCGATCGTCAACTGGCAGACATACAGCACGACGATCCGTTTGGTGAGACGTCGGTAGGCGAACCACACTCCGTGGCGTTCGATCCACCGCTGATACACCAGGCCCAGAACGAATCCCGACAGCAGGACGAACGCAGACATCCCGTCGACGTAGGGGAACGAGTGCGTTGGCTCGGCGATGCGCATCCCCAGCGCGAAGTGCGCCGTGATCATCGACCAGATGGCGACGCCGCGGGTGGCGTCGATGGCGAGATCACGGGTCATGGTCATTCGAGCGTAGAAGACCACACCCCGCGCAGCCGTGCAGGGCCACGCGGGGTGCGGTGTGAGTATCTACGAAGCGATCACGTGTAGAGGTCGGCGATCGCCTTCTGATGGGCCGAGTGGATGATGTTGCGCTTGAGCTTCATCGTCGGCGTGAGCTCGCCCGAATCGATCGTGAAATCGGTGTCGAGGATGTTGAACTTCTTGATCGCCTCGGCCTTGGAGACCTTCGCATTGGCGGCGTCGACAGCCTCGGTGATCTCCGCGCGCAGCTTGTCGTTGGAGGCCAGCTCGGTCAACGGGGTGTCGGCAGGCAGCCCGTTGCGCTCGAGCCAACCGGGAACCGCCTCGGTGTCGATGGTGATCAATGCGGCGATGAACGGTTTGTTGTCGCCGACGACGAGGCACTGGCTGATCATCGGATGCGCGCGGATCGAGTCCTCGAGCTGGGCGGGGGAGACGTTCTTGCCGCCGGCGGTGACGATCAATTCCTTCTTACGGCCGGTGATGTAGAGATAGCCGTCGTCGAGACGTCCGACGTCGCCGGTGTGGAACCATCCGTCGCGAATCGCGTCGGCGGTGGCGTCGGGGTTGTGCCAGTACTCGGTGAAGACCACAGGTCCCTTGACCAGAACCTCGCCGTCTTCGTCGGCAATCGCGATGGTCACGCCGGGGATCGGCCGCCCGACAGAACCCACACGCTGGTGCTCTTCGCTGTTGGCGGTGATTGCAGCCGTGGTTTCCGACAGTCCGTAGCCCTCGTAGACCGGCACACCCGCGCCACGGAAGAAGTGCCCGAGGCGCGCTCCGAGCGGGGCTCCGCCCGAGATCGCACCGTCGCAGTTGCCGCCGAGCGCGGCACGCAGCTTGTTGTAGACCAGGGCGTCGAACACCTTGTGCTTGAGCTTGAGCACGATGCCCGGTCCGCCCTTTTCCAACGCCTCGCTGTACTCGATGGCGGTGTCGGCGGCCTTGTCGAAGATCGATCCCTTGCCGCCGTCGTATGCCTTCTGCTTGGCGGAGTTGTAGACCTTCTCGAACACGCGCGGCACCGACAGCACGTAGTTCGGCTTGAACGTGGCGAGATGCTCGACGAGGTGCGGGATATCGCTGGTGTGACCCACGATCACGCCGCTCTCGAGGCTCGCGACGGCGATAACACGGGCGAAGACGTGCGCCAACGGTAGGAAGAGGAGCGTCGAGTTGCCCTCTTCGAGGCCCGAGCCGACGGCCTCGCGGGTCGCCGCGCATTCAGCGAGGAAGTTCGCGTGGGTGAGCACCACACCCTTGGGGCGGCCGGTGGTGCCCGAGGTGTAGATCAGCGTCGCAGCGTCGGACGACACCGTATTGGCGTGTCGCGAATCGAGTTCGGAGTCGGGAACATCCGCGCCGCGTTGTGTCAGCTCGTTCACCGCGCCGTCGTCGATGACGAAGGTCTCGCGAAGCGCCGGCAACGTGGCGGTCACCTCGCGGAACTTGTCGCGATGGTTGTCGTCCTCGACGATCAGCGCGACGGTTCCGGAGTCGTCGAGAAGGTACTGGACCTGATCGGGTGCAGAGGTCTCGTACACCGCGACGGTTGTCGCGCCCGCACGCCAGATGGCGTAGTCGAGGAGCGACCACTCATACCGCGTGGCCGAACAGATCGCGACGCGGTCGCCCGGCTCGATGCCCGACGCGATGAGGCCTTTGGCCACGCCGTCGACCTCGTCGGCGAAGTGTTTGGCGGTGACCGTGACCCACTGACCGGACGACAATCGCTTGAACAATGGCAGTGTCGGGCGTTCGTCGCGATAACGAAGCAGAGTGTCGACCAGCGTGGCCTTGTCTTCGACGGTCAGATCCGACGGAGTGGCGTACTGCTGCATGTAGGTGGCCCCCTGGGACGTGGTATCCGGCATTTCGGACATAGACATAACGGACATAGTCGAGGTCGGGCGGGATGCCGCTCGGATATGTTGCCACAGAGGGTAGCAGGGAAAGTGGTGCTCATCACATTCAGGTGTGATCGACTCGGGTCATGACCGTGCGGCACGTGAATGCCGCTTTTGGCCCGCCCGCGGATTAGAGTATGAGTCGATGAACGGGACACGCAGACCATGACCGACAGCCCGACCACAGATGCGCCGTCGATCACATTCGACGATCTCGACATCGACGAACGCGTACGCAACGCCATCGCCGATGTCGGTTACGAGACCCCGTCGCCCATCCAGGCGGCCACGATTCCACCGCTCATGGAGGGTCGCGACGTTGTCGGTCTCGCCCAGACCGGTACCGGCAAGACCGCCGCGTTCGCGATTCCGATCCTGTCGCGGATCGACCCGCAGATTCGACGCCCGCAGGCGCTGATCCTCGCGCCGACCCGTGAGCTCGCACTCCAGGTGGCCGAAGCGTTCGGCAAATACTCGGCACATATGCCCGATGTACGTGTGTTGCCGATCTACGGCGGACAGAGTTACGGCGTGCAGCTCGCCGGTCTCAAGCGTGGCGCGCAGGTGATCGTCGGTACGCCGGGACGCGTCATCGACCACCTCGACAAGGGCACACTCGACATCTCCCAACTCGACTTCCTCGTGCTCGACGAAGCCGACGAGATGCTGACGATGGGATTCGCCGAGGACGTCGAACGCATTCTCGCCGAGACTCCCGACGACAAGCAGGTCGCGTTGTTCTCGGCGACCATGCCGAGCGCGATCAGACGGCTCGCCCAGCGATACCTGCACGATGCGCAGGAGATCACGGTCAAAGCCAAGACCGCGACCGCCCAGAACATCACCCAGCGCTATCTGCAGGTGTCTCACCAGCGCAAACTCGATGCCCTGACGCGCTTCCTCGAAGTCGAGACGTTCGACGCGATGATCGTCTTCGTCCGCACGAAGTCGGCAACCGAGGAACTCGCCGAGAAGTTGCGCTCGCGGGGGTTCTCCGCGGTCGCGATCAACGGCGACATGGTGCAGGCCCAGCGCGAGCGGACGATCAATCAGCTCAAGGCGGGCGGGATCGACATTCTCGTCGCCACCGACGTAGCCGCCCGCGGACTCGACGTCGACCGGATCTCGCATGTGGTCAACTACGACATTCCGCACGACACCGAGTCGTACGTGCACCGCATCGGACGCACCGGACGTGCCGGACGATCGGGTAACGCCCTGCTGTTCGTGTCACCGCGCGAGCGTCACCTGCTGCGCGCGATCGAGCGAGCAACACGCCAACCGCTCACCGAGATCGATCTGCCATCCGTCGACGACGTCAACGCCCAGCGCGTCGCGCGTTTCGCCGACTCCATCACCGAGAATCTCGCGTCGGAGAATCTCGACATGTTCCGGCAACTGATCGAGAACTACGCCCGCGACAACGACGTGGCGATGGCCGACATCGCGGCCGCGATGGCGCTCGAGACCCGCGACGGTGGATTCCTGATGGCACCCGACCCGCCGAAGGGTGAACGTCCCGAGCGTCGGGAACGTGCGCCGCGGTCGGGTGGCGGCAACTTCGCCACCTATCGGATCGCTGTCGGACGCAAACACAAGGTGTCTCCGGGTGCGATTGTGGGCGCGATCGCCAACGAGGGCGGACTGACCCGGGGTGATTTCGGCAACATCAGCATCCGCGACGACTTCTCGATCGTCGAGCTTCCCGAGGACCTCGACCGTGAGACGTTGGATCGCCTGAGGCACACGCGGATCGGCAAGAACCCGATCGACATCCGTCGCGACCAGGGCCCGCCTCGCGCACGTGGCGGTAAACGTAATGGTCAGGGCGGTGGCGGCTTCAACCGTGACCGCCACGGCAAACGCGGTGACAGCTGGGGGAAGCGCGGTAATCCGCGCGTCGCCGGCCGTAGTCGGGGCTGACATAGCCGACCGAAGGATTCGCTGCGCGATACAACGGGTTGAAACCTGTGACCAGGCTGATGATGCGAAGGTGGACAGATCGATATCTTTCCGTAACCTTTTTTGGGGGAGAGCGGTCGATCCGGCTCCCGGCAAGCACGTAGAAGTTCTAGTTCAGGAGTGAGTCACCAGTGTCAGTGGTGAGTTCGATTACCGCAGCAGAAGCCATCGATCACGTCGAGCACGGAGACGCAGTCGTCGTCGACGCCCGTCCGCAGGTCGTCCGTCACCAGGGCAGTGTTCCCGGCGCGGTCGTTGTCGACCCGAATGAGGTCACAACTCGACTCGCGCCCACGCCGACCGGTTCTTTCCCGCTGGTCAGCAACCGCGACACCGAGATCGCCGTCGTCTCTGTGCGTTCGCAGGCACCGCGCATCGCCGAGCAGATCGCTGACCTCGGCTACACCAATGTGCACTACGTCGACGGCGGTTTCCCCGCCCTTCGAGGCACCTCGGTTCGCTGAGCTGCACCGCCACAGTGCTCGTCGACACGACCGGGCCTCCGCGGCCTTGGTAGCGTTGATGAACTCTGGTATCGCGGCGGGAAGGCAGCAAGCGCATGATCAACGACACTCCTGATGAGCGTCGGGATCAGGTGTCGAGGCTGATCGGTTTCCTCCGCGGCCTGGTCCGGTCACGATCGGTGTCGGTCACCACCGTCGACTCGCATCCCGCAGTCGTGTGGGTAGGCAGGTCGACGCCGGTGCAGGTACGCACGGGAGCGGCGCCAGGACAGACCGTCGTCGAGGTATCTCCGGACGATGACACGTATTCGCAACTGTCGACGATCCTCGACGACCTCGTCGCCGATCCCGAGGCGCTCGAGATCGTCCTCGCCAACGGACTGGTCACCGTCGTCGACAAGGAGAACGACGCCGAGCCCCTCGTTCGCGAACACCTGCTGACTCAGGACGTCGTCGCGGAACGCGACACCGATTCGGGGGTCATCCGGATCTCGCTCGGATCCGCGGGCGTTCCGATGATCCACGACACCCACCTGCTCGCCTCCATCGACGGCATCGACCTGTCCGAGGCGGTCAAGCAGCGGGGACGTGTAGCAGGCCTGACGAACATCGCAAATTCTGCTGCGGGACAACTTGTTTCCGCGTGGCGCGACAACGTCGTCATCGACGACGATCACGTGTCACTGACCATCGACCTCGCGCCGGCCATCGTTCTCCGCAACCGCGGAACGGGGTCGGCGTTGCGCTTCTACGACGCCATGCTGGCGGCACTGCGCGAGCCGGACACCGAGGTGCCGATCGGGCTGTCGCAGCTCGTCGCGCCCATCGAGGCAGCAGACCGGCTGGCGGCGCTCAGCGGGCCGGGAACGACTCCTGCGGCCGAACTCGTCGCCGATGCGATGTTCCCGCTCGCGTCCAATGTCGAGCAACGTGACGTGCTGGCCCAACTCGGTGTCGACAGCGGCGTGGTCGTCGAAGGACCACCTGGTACCGGCAAGACCCAGACCATCGCGAACGTCCTCTCGGCACTTCTCGCCAAGGGGCAGCGCGTGCTGGTGACCAGCGAGAAGGTCAACGCGCTGCAGGTGCTGCGCGACATCCTCCCGCCGGAGCTACGCGAGCTGACCGTCTCGCTCGCGGACATCAGCACTGACAGTTACGACGCCGTGGTGTCGGGCGTCGAGGCGATCGCCGACCGCAAGTCCAGCTTCTCACCCGGTGTCGCCGACGCAGAGATCGACGACCTCGCCTACCGCCGTGCACAAGCGGTCGATCGGCGCGAGCGCGCGCTCCGCGGTCTGTGGGATCTGCGTTCGTCCGAGACCGAGGTGCACGAGTGGGTCGCGGGCGACTATCGCGGTACCGCGGCGTCGATCGTGCGCGCGTGCAACGCCGACGCCGAACGGTTCGACTGGCTTCCCGGGCCGCTCGACGGCGCACTGCCTCCACTGGACGGCGGCGAGTTCACCCGACTGCTCGAACTGCTTCGCCGCGTCGGTGACGATTCCGGGCGTCTCGCGCAGCGACTGCCGGACCTCGACGACTACCTGCCCGACACGATGACGATGGACGCGATCTGCGAACGGATCAGACAGCGACCCGAGGAGCCGATGGTCGGCAGCGGTTCGCTGATGTCGATCCTCTCGGACGTCGGAAGCGAACGGTTGCTGCGGATCAAGGGAATCTGCGATCACCTCGCGGTGGCCTCCGGCGAGGTTGCGACGTTCCCGCCCCTGGTCGTCGACATGGCCGACAGGCTGCTCGCCGGTCAGGAGGCGCACCTGTGGTCGCGGGTCACGGCTCTCTCGTCGGTCATCGCCGACGCCGCGCAGCGTGACCGGGCGATCGGCGCGCACGTCATCGTCGTCGAGAACGCGCGGCCGGGTGACGGCGAGCGGTTCGCAGCTGCCGCGACCTATCTGCGTGATGGCGGACGCTGGCGCGGCCGCCTCCTGCGATCGGAACAGCAACGGGCAGTGGAAGAATCGGGCGCCACAGCCAGCGTCGACGGCCACGCGGCCACCGATGCCGACAGCCTGGCGCTCGTCGCTGATCACCTCGCGGTCCTCGATGCCGTGAGTCAGGTGCATCGCGTGCTCGCGGATCTGCATGTCCCCGTCGACACCGCCGGTTCGCGATCCAAGCAGCTCAGCCAACTCGTCCGCCTCGACACGCAGCTCGCCTGGGTATCGGATCTGCTTTCTGCGCGTGATCAGTTGATTCGCGAGCTCGAGTACATCAGTCCCGGTGGCCCGCGCCCGCGCAGCGTCGCGCAGGTCGCCGAGGTTGCCCACCAGGGTGCGTCGATCGCGGCGGCCAACGATGCGATTCTCGCCGAGCAGGAACTGGCCGATCACGCGTACCGGCTGTCGACGGAGGTCGAAAGGGGGCCGTCGCCCGAAGGCGATGCACTCGTCGCCGCACTGGCCAACGCTGATGCGGAGGCGATCAGGGCGGCGCGACGCGCGTTCGCCACTGCGCGTGGTGAGCTGAACGACCAAGCGGCCGTCGACCTGCTCGCTCTGCGGCTACGCGGCAAGGCACCGGAGTTCTACGCGGCCCTGGCCGCAACAGCCGACGACCCGGCGTGGGACGCGCGCCTACGTGACGTGGTCGGCGCGTGGGAGTGGCGTCGGGCGCGGACCTGGGTGGCCGAACGCAGCGACCCCGACGCCGAGGCACGTCTGGCCTCGGCGCTCGACGAGGCCGATGCCGACATCGCACAATTGACCACCAAGCTCGCCGCCGCGCGCGCGTGGCGGGCGTGTCTCGCGCGCACCACCGTCGCCCAGGTGCAGGCGTTGCAGTCCTACCGCGACCACATGATCAATCTCGGCAAGGGATCGGGCAAGCACGCCAACCGATTCCGGACTGCCGCGCGCGAAGCGATGGAGCAGGCGCAGTCGGCGGTTCCCGCGTGGATCATGTCGACCAGCCAGGTCGCCGACATGCTTCCGCCCGAACCGAATTCGTTCGACGTCGTGATCGTCGACGAGGCGAGTCAGGCCGACATCACCAGTTCGTTTCTGCTGTGGCTCGCGCCCCGCGTTATCGTCGTCGGCGACGACAAGCAGTGCGCCCCACGCGGACTCGCCGGAACCTCGCTCGACGACGCGTTCGCCAGACTCGACGCCGAGCTTCCCGATCTCCCGCATTACCTCCGCGACGGTCTGACACCGCGATCGAGTCTGTTCTCGTTGCTGCGCAGTCGATTCGGTCACCTCATCCGACTGCGTGAACATTTCCGGTCGATGCCGGAGATCATCGAGTACTCGTCGCGACAGTTCTACGGTGGGTCGCCACTCGTTCCCGTTCGGCAGTTCGGTGCCGATCGCCTCGATCCCCTGCGGACCGTGCGCGTCGACGGCGTCGCCACCGGCCAGGGGCAGTCGTTGGTGAATGAAGGCGAGGCCGCGGCGATCGTTGCGACACTGCTCGATTGCCTCGCCGATCCCGCCTATGCCCAACTCGATTTCGGCATCATCGCGCTGCAGGGAGCCAAGCAGGTCGATGAGATCACCCGTCTCCTGCGCGAGGCCGTCGACGAGGAGACCTGGCGTGCGCGTCGTATCCGGGTCGGTACCCCGCCCGACTTCCAGGGCGACGAACGCCATGTGATGTTCTTGTCGATGGTGGTCTCCGACCCCTCGTCGCTGAGTGCCCTCACCCGCGCAGAATCACAGCGTCGAATCAACGTCGCCGCGTCGCGCGCGATGGACCAGGTGTGGTTGTTCCACTCGGTCGGACTCGACGATCTGCGTCCCAACGACCTGCGCTACTCGCTGCTGGGGTACATGCAGGCAAATCAAGGGCCGACCATCGCGCCGATGCCCTCCGACGTCCCCGACGACGAGCGCGTCGAACCTTTCGACAGCCTCTTCGAGCAGCGGGTGTTCAACCGCTTGGCCGCACTCGGCTATCACGTGACACCGAAAGTCCTTGTCAACAATCGGGTTATCGATCTCGTGGTCACGGGTTCGGAGGGCCGGATGGCCGTCGAATGCGACGGAGACGAGTTCACCTCGACAGGTGCCCAAGCGCGCTCCGACATGGAGCGCGAGCGTGAATTGCGCCGCTGCGGTTGGGAATTCGCGCGCGTGCGCGAATCGGAGTTCGAGCTCGACGCCGACACCGCGCTCGCCGCGGTGATCCGGCTTCTCGACCGTCGAGGCGTCAAACCAGGTTCGGTATCGGCGACGGCCTCCCGCGAGGCTGCTGCGTGGGAACCGATCGACCTGACCGGAGCGGAGTAGCAGCTATCGGCTGCGCCGTGCGGCACGCACGCGTTCGGCGATCTCGGGTAGACCTCGCGCGGCGGTGGTCCGAATGCTATGCGTGGCAACAGAACTCAGTCCGGACGGTTCCGGGTTCAGTTCGATGATCGGAATGCCGCGGTTCGCTGCGCGCTCGGGCAGCGCCGCGGCGGGGTAGACGATACCGCTCGTCCCCACGACGAGGACGGCATCGGCGACGTCGAATACCTGCTCGGCACGTGCCCACGGCTCCGCGGGGAGCGGCTCGCCAAACCACACGACGCCCGGCCGTACCGGCGACAGACATATCGGACATGCGGGCGGCTCGACCGGGCGTTCGTCGGTGGCTGTTGTCGGGTCGGCATCTCTGCCCTCATAGGGGTGTCCGCAGCGCGAGCAGCGGGGAGCGAAAAGGGAGCCGTGTAGGTGGCTGACGACCGTGTTGCCTGCACGCTCGTGTAGGTCATCGACGTTCTGTGTCACCACCATGACCGATGGTGCGTCGTCGGCCTCGTCGGTCGGCTCTGCCAGGGCGCTCAACGCCAGGTGCCCTGCGTTCGGGGCGGCCTGTCGGACCAGGTGTGCGCGCCACTGGTACCACCCCCACACGAGGGCGGGGTCGGCGTTGAACGCCTGCGGGGTCGCCAGTTGCTCGGCGTCGAAGTTTTCCCAGAGTCCCGTTTGTGCGTCGCGGAATGTCGGCACACCGCTGTCGGCCGACATTCCCGCACCGGTGAACACGGTGATCCACTCGGCACCCGCGAGGGTGTCGATGGCGGCCTGGGGGATCTGCGCATCAGGAGTGGTGAGGGCGTCGTCGTAGGTCATGCGCGTCCGATCTGTTCGAGGACCGCCGCACGCACCGTGGCCGCGGTGACGTCGGGGGTCTTGTCGCGACGCACGAGCAGCGATCTCGCCATGCGGAGCTTGTCGCCGCGGTGACGGGGGATCACATGAAGGTGCGTGTGGAAGACGGTCTGGAAGGCGGCCTTTCCGTCGTTGACGACGAGATTCACCCCATCAGCAGGCGAGTCGTCGCGTGTCAGCGGCGCCGTCCGCAATGCGGCCGCGACAACCTGTCCCGCACGCATCAGCGCAGCGCCGTCGTCGGGAGCCAGATCGGCAAGGCCCGCCGAATGCGTTCGGGGAACGATCAGGGTGTGCCCACGCGAGACCGGCTTGATGTCGAGGAAGCCCACCACGGCGTCGTCTTCGTACACCTTTCGGGCCGGCGCGGAACCGTCGACGATCTGGCAGAACACGCAGTCGGTCATCCCTGAACCCTAACGACTTCGCCGCCCGGGCTCGACAGTCCCACGGGCGTGGCATGTCGCAGTACGCGACACGGAGTGCGACAGGTCACATAACGATTATATAACGGACGCAGGGCGCCTCGACCGGAGCTCGAATGAGTAAGGAAATACGCCGCGAACTGGTCGGATGTGCACGCGGTCTCGGGGGCGGAGAACCGCGTCATTTGTTACCGGCGGGACTACTCGCGGGTATACCTGAGGGTCGGAAACAACATGAGGAAGTCCTCACGTTTATGTGCCATCATGAGTGCCACGTTCATGTCGACGACGTTCCACGCTGAACTGTCAGTCGCCCGCCACAGCGTCAAAGGTGTTGCTGGGCAAGCATGTTCGTGAGAGACACGTGCGCGACCCGGCGATATCCCCCCGCCGCCGGGTCGTGCTACGTGGTGCTCTCGCACGAGACCCAGACAACTCCTGCATCGCACATCAGCCGAGCCCCGAACCACGAGGAGAGCCCGTGACCGTCGACCAATTCCGCCCAGGGCACCACGGAAGCCGCAACACCGGACGCCCTGCAGAATCCCTGATCGATCGGCTCGCAGCAGGTGAGCAGTACGCGATCAGCTTCGGTGGACAGGGTGGTCCGTGGTTGTCGACACTGGCCGAATTGGTCGTCGACGCCGATCTCGAGCAGAAGCTGGCGGGGGCAGTCGCCGTCGCTGACCGCATGCTCGCCCC
The DNA here is from genome assembly GCF_001665905.1 of Gordonia sp. 852002-50395_SCH5434458. NCBI lineage: Bacteria > Bacillati > Actinomycetota > Actinomycetes > Mycobacteriales > Gordoniaceae > Gordonia > Gordonia sp. 852002-50395_SCH5434458. Next base: position 14,119 of record NZ_LZTC01000049.1, on the reverse strand, counting down.
CGTTGCCGACTCCATCGAGATCGCTCGCCCCGACGGCTTCCATCCGCTCGCGTGGGTGCGTGCGGCCGACGCAGGCGAGCCGGTGCCGTCGGACGCCGAGCTCGCCGACTTCGCACTGAGCGGACCCGGTGTGCTCCTCAGCCAGGTTGCAGCCGTCGAATCACTCAAGAAGCAGGGCCTCGATCCCGATGTGATCGCACCCGTCGCCGTCGTCGGACACTCGCAGGGATCACTCGCCGTCGACGCCATCCGGCACGGCGAGAGCGGCTGCGGACAGCTACTTGCGATCGCGCATCTCATCGCCGCCTCGGGCACGCTCGTTGCTCGACGTCGTGGCCTGGCGAGCAGTCCCGACGGCTCGCCGATGCTGTCGATCACCAACGTTGCCCCGGCACGCATCGACGAAATCCTCTCGACCTACCGCGCGGGGCTGCCCGACGCCGAACTGGTCACCGCACCCGTGATCGCCATTCGCAACAGCCGACGTTCGGTTGTGCTGTCCGGCGCACCCCGGCACCTCGCGGCGTTCGCGGCGGAGTGCGAGCGCATCGTCGCCGCCGAGGCCGACGACCGCAAGCGCAAGGTCACCGGCGGCGCGCCCTTCGCCCCCGTCTTCGACGCGCTTCGCGTCAGCGTCGCATTCCACCACCCCGGCATGGCGCCGGCGGTCGATCTGGTGCGCGAGTGGGCGCAGACGTGCGGTATCGACGCCGACCTCGCCGCCGGTCACGCCGAATCGATTCTGGTCGCACCGGTCGACTGGGTTGCTCAGATCGACGCCGTGATCGCCGACGGCGCCGCGTGGATTCTCGATTTCGGTCCGACCGATCTCGCAACGCGACTCACCGCGCCGCTCGTTCGCGGGCAGGGCGTCGGCCTGGTGGCAACCGCACTTCGCGGGGGTCAGCGAAACCTGTTCAGCCCCGGCGGAATTCCGGAGGTCGCACGCCGTTGGTCTGACTTCGCCCCGACGCTGGCTGAGCTTGCCGATGGTCGGCGCGTCGTGCAGACGGCGTTCACCCGACTGACCGGGCGCTCTCCGATGCTGCTTGCGGGCATGACTCCGACCACCGTCGACCCGGCGATCGTCGCCGCCGCGGCGAACGCGGGCCACTGGGCAGAACTCGCCGGCGGCGGCCAGGTCACCGAAGAGATCTTCGCGCGCAACGTTGCCACGCTCACCGACCTCCTCGAGCCCGGCCGCGAGGCACAGTTCAATGCGCTGTTCCTTGATCCGTACCTGTGGAAGCTCCAACTCGGCGGCAAGCGTCTCGTGCAGAAGGCGCGGGCGCAGGGCGCTCCGATCGACGGCGTGATCGTGTCGGCGGGTATCCCCGAACTCGAGGACGCCGTGGCCCTCGTCGACGAATTCGTCGAGGCAGGACTGCGTTTCGTCGCATTCAAGCCCGGCACCGTCGAGCAGATCCGTTCGGTGATCCGCATCGCCGCCGAGGTACCGCACCACCCGGTCATCGTGCAGATCGAAGGCGGGCGCGCCGGCGGCCACCATTCATGGGAAGACCTCGACGACCTGCTGCTCTCCACCTACGCCGAGCTGCGCGTGCGTGACAACGTCGTCATCTGCGTCGGTGGCGGCATCGGTACGCCCGAGCGCGCCAGCGAGTACCTGACCGGCGAATGGGCAACAAGGCACGGTTATCCCACCATGCCGCTCGACGGCATCCTGATCGGCACCGCGGCCATGGCCACCGCCGAGGCCACCACGGCGCCGGAGGTCAAGCAGTTGCTCGTCGACACCGAGGGTGTCGACGAGTGGATCGGCGCAGGCCGTGCCGCACACGGAATGGCCTCGGGCCGAAGCCAACTCGGCGCCGACATCCACGAGGTCGACAATGCCGCGTCGCGCTGCGGCCGACTCCTCGACGAGGTGGCGGGCGACGCCGACGCGGTGGCCGAACGCCGTGACGAGATCGTCGCCGCGATGGCACCGACTGCCAAGCCCTACTTCGGCGACGTCGACTCCATGACCTACCGCGAATGGCTCGACCGCTACGCGACGCTGGCCGTCGGGGATGGTCGCACCGATCAGTACCCGTGGGCCGACATCACCTGGCAGCAGCGGTTTGTCGAGATGTTGCAGCGTACCGAGGCGCGTATGCACCCGAAGGATTCGGGACCGGTGCCGACGATGTTCGCCGACCTCGCGTCGACCGACGATCCGCACGCGGCGATCGACGCTCTCGGCGGTGTCTATCCCGAGATCGAGACCGACATCCTGCATCCCGCGGACGTCGCGTTCTTCCTCGGTCTGTGCCGGACCCCCGGCAAGCCGGTCAACTTCGTGCCCGTCGTCGACAAAGATGTTCGACGGTGGTGGCGCAGCGACTCGCTGTGGCAGGCCCACGATGCACGCTATGGCGCGGACGCCGTCTGCATCATCCCGGGGCCGGTCGCGGTCTCGGGTATCACTCGTGTCGATGAGCCGGTGGGTGACCTACTCGACCGGTTCGAGGCCAGGGTCGTCGACGATCTGAGCATCGCCGGTGCGGCGCCTGAGCCGATCACCGCACGCAAGCAGGCGCAGGTTCGCGACGCAGGCGTCCTCGGTGCCGTGCTCTGGGCAGACGATGTCTCGTGGGCCGGCCGTATCGTGCCGAGTCCCATTGCGCTACTCGGTGATCGGGAGTCCTGGGAGGTCACCTCGGAGCATCGCGCGGAGCACGCGGCAACCGCCGCTGTGCTTGAGCATCTGGGCGAAGACAACTTGGAGCTGACAGTGCCGATCTCGGGATCGTCGGTGCGCATTCCGCTCCGGGTCGATCGGAGCATCGCCGACGGCGGTAGCCCACGCATCGAGCGAGACGATGCCGCAGACGCCATGCGCGAGATCCTCACCGTCGCAGCGGGTGGACGTTTGACAGACGTCGTCGACGGTGCCGCGGTCACCAAGGTCGAGTGGTCGGCAGACGGGGTCGCCGACCACGCCGTTGTCACCGCCAACACGCTGCCCGCTCACCTCCACGCCGTCACACCGTCGCAGCCGTTCGGCTTCGCGGTGCCCGACACGCTCGTCGGAGCCTGCTGGCCAAGCGTTTTCGCGGCAATCGGTGCTGTCACGACCGATGACGGCATCCCCGTCGTCGAGGGACTGCTCGACCTCGTCCACCTCGACCACACCATCGAGACGGTCGCAACCATTCCCGACCACGACACCGAGCTCACCGTCGTCGCGCGCGCGGGCGACGTCCGGGATACGACCGTGGGGCGCGTCATCGACGTCGCCGTCGAGGTGTCGGGGTCGGACGGTGAGATCGCCCGTATGACAGAGCGTTTCGCCATCCGAGGCCGGATCGGCGATGCCGAACTCGACGATCCGCAGCGCGCCGGAGGAGCGATCACAGACGAGGCATCGGCCACCCGGAAGCCGCTGCGTACCGCGACGATCACCGCGCCGACGCGCATGGGTGCGTTTGCTGCCGTCTCGGGTGACCGCAATCCGATCCACACCGACGCATGTGCCGCGAAGCTCGCAGGACTCGGCGAGCCGATCGTGCACGGCATGTGGTTGTCGGCGGCAGCTCAGCACGTCGTCACCGCGGCCGATTCACGTAATCGCACTCCGTCGCCACGCCCGATCGTCGGGTGGACGGCTCGCTACCTGGGGATGGTTCGCACCGGAGATGCGGTCTCGGTCCGCGTCGACCGTGTCGGTCTCGACCACGGCCGCGAGGTCGTCGAGGTGACCTGCAAGGTCGGCGACACCCTGGTGATGAGTGCCACGGGACTTCTCGCGGCTCCGCGCACCGTCTACGCCTTCCCGGGCCAGGGCATCCAGAGCAAGGGCATGGGGCTCGACGCCCGGTCGCGCTCGAAGGCCGCCCGGGCCATCTGGGATCGCGCGGACAAGCACACACGTGCTGCTCTCGGGTTCTCGATCCTCGCGGTCGTTCGCGACAACCCCACCACCCTCGTGGCCAACGGAACCACCTACAACCACCCCGACGGTGTGCTGTACCTGACTCAGTTCACCCAGGTCGCGATGGCGACGCTCGGCGTCGCGCAGATCGCTGAGCTCAAGGAAGCGGGCGGATTCGTCGACGGTGCCATCACCTGTGGACACTCGGTCGGCGAGTACAACGCCCTCGCGGCATGCGCGGGAGTGCTCCCACTCGAGGCCGTCCTCGAGGTGGTGTTCCAGCGCGGCGAGGCCATGCACCATCTGGTCCCGCGAGATGACCTGGGGCGCAGCGACTATCGCATGGCGGCCATTCGCCCGAGTCAGTTCGGCCTCGCCGACGCCGACGTCGAGTCGTTCGTCGCGGAGGTCGGGGAGTCGATCGGCGAGTTCCTGGAAGTCGTCAACCTCAACCTTCTCGGCTCGCAGTACGCCATCGCGGGCACGGTTCGCGGTCTCGAACATCTCGAAGACGAGATCGAGCGTCGTCGAACCGAATTCGGCGGCAAGCGATCGTTCATCCTCGTACCGGGCATCGACGTCCCGTTCCATTCGACGGTGCTGCGCGCCGGTGTGCCCGAGTTCCGCGGCAAGCTCGACGAACTGCTGCCCGCACGGATCGATCCCGACATCCTCGTCGGGCGCTACATCCCGAATCTCGTGCCGCGGTTGTTCACACTCGACCGCGCGTTCGTCGAAGAGATCGCGGCACTGGTGCCGTCCGAGCCGCTCGACGCCGTGCTCGCCGACTGGGACACCCATGCGGCTGACCCGGCTGGTTTGGCACGCATCGTTCTCATCGAGCTGCTCGCGTGGCAGTTCGCGAGTCCCGTGCGCTGGATCGAGACGCAGGACCTTCTCTTCGGTGCAGCCGAACGCGGTGCGCTCGGCATCCAACGGTTCGTCGAGATCGGCCTCAAGGGTGCGCCGACGCTCGCAGGCCTGGCGACCAACACCCTCAAGCTCGACGACTACGGTTCGGCGACAACCGAAGTGGTGAATCTCGAGCGCGATTCCGATGTCATCCTTGCCAAGGACGCGGGTGCCGAGCTCGATGACGAACCCGCCGACGAGGCAGCTGCGCAAGACACTGGTGCTTCACAAGATGCGGCGACAAGCACGCCCGCTCCAGCGGCGGCAGCGCCTGCTGCTCCGAGCGCGCCCGCGGGCGCTCCGCGGCCCGACGACGTCACCTTCGGGCCGTCGGATGCGGTTCGTGCAGTAGTCGCGCTGTGGACCAAGATCCGCCCCGAGCAGATCGGTTCGGCAGACACCATCGAGGCGCTGTGTGACGGCGTATCGTCGCGGCGTAACCAGCTCCTGCTCGACATCGGTGGCGAACTCGGACTCGGCGCGATCGACGGCGCCGCAGAAGCCGACATGGTGGCGCTCGCCGCGACGGTCGACAGCCTCGCGCGTGGCTACCGCCCTCTGGGTGCGGTCCTCACCGACGCGGTGTCCGATCAGATCCGCAAGGTGCTCGGCCCCGTCGGAAAGCGGCAGGCGTACATCGCCGATCGGGTGACCGGTGTGTGGCAGCTCGGTCCCGGCTGGGGGCTGCACGCCACCGTGGCGCTCGCTCTCGGCACACGCGACGGCGCCAGTGTGCGTGGCGGCGACCTCGGCGACCTGCTCGACGGACCTCTCGCCAACACCGACGCACTCGACGCTCTCGTCGACCGCGCGGTGACCGCGGTGGGTGCGTCCCGCGGCATCGCGGTCGCCAAGCCCGCGGCCGACACCGGCGGTGGCGCAACGGTCGACGCGGCCGCTCTCGGTGAGTTCACCGAGCAACTGACCGGACGTAGCGGCGCGCTCGCCTCTGCCGCGTACACGGTGCTGGCCAAACTCGGACTCACCGAGGACGACGCCGCGCCCGAGATCGCGGAGAACGTCGACGCTCAGCTGGCCGAGCGGGTCAGTGCCGAGCTCGGCTCCGACTGGGCACGCACCGTCGCGCCGGCGTTCGACGCCGAGAAGATCGTCCTCGTCGACGACCGGTGGGCCACGAGCCGCGAGGATCTGGTGCGGATCTGGCTGACTTCCGACGCCGATCTCGCCGACCGACATGAGTCGATCGTCGAGTCCTTCGTGGGTGCGGGACAGACTGTCGCACAACATGCCACGTGGTGGCAGGGCAAGGCTTCCGCTGCAGGCGAGGCGACACGTGCCCAGATCTTCGGCGCGATCGCCGCCGCAGCAGAGGCGCCGGACTCGGGTGAATGGTCCGACGAGGTCGCAGTGGTGACCGGCGCGGGCAAGGGATCGATCGCCGCAGGCGTGATCGGCCGACTGCTCGCGGGCGGAGCGACGGTCATCGCCACGACGTCGAAGCTCGATTCCGGAAAGCTCGCCTTCTACAAGAAGCTCTACCGCGAGAACGCGCGTCACGACGCCGCGCTGTGGGTCGCACCGACCAACATGGCGTCGTACACCGACGTCGACGATCTCGTCGAATGGGTCGGCAGCGAACAGACCGAGAACATCGGCGGCACAACGGCTGTCCTCAAGCCGGCGATGAAGCCGACGCTCCTCTTCCCGTTCGCGGCACCTCGTGTCGCCGGTGATCTCACCGACGCCGGAGCGCGCGCCGAGCTCGAGATGAAGGTCCTGCTCTGGTCGGTGGAGCGGCTCATCGCGGGGCTGTGTGAGATCGGTGCCGACCATGACATCGCGGCTCGACTGCACGTCGTGCTGCCCGGATCGCCCAATCGCGGCATGTTCGGTGGGGACGGGGCCTATGGCGAATCCAAGGCCGCACTCGATGCGCTCGTCACCCGCTGGGGAGCCGAGGAATCGTGGGGTGCGCGAACGACTCTCGCGCACGCGCTCATCGGCTGGGTGCGCGGCACCGGGCTGATGGGTCACAACGACGGCATGGTCGCGGCCGTGGAGGCCGCGGGCGTGCGAACGTGGAGCACAGACGAGATGGCGGCACAGCTCCTCGAACTGTGCACTCCCGCGCAGCGCGTCGCCGCGCGGGATCAGGCGATTCTCGCCGACTTCACCGGCGGCCTCGATCCGTCTATCGACCTCAAATCACTTGCCACCGAACAGGATGACGCGAGCGAGGTCGAGACGGAGGAACTCGACGAGGCGACCGTCGCTGCGCTGCCCGCGCCGGCTCGTGCCGCGGCATCGATGACGCCCGCGTGGCCGTCGATCGATGCGCGTCCCGAGGATCTCGTCGTCATCGTCGGCGCCGGAGAGCTCGGACCCTACGGTTCGTCGCGCACCCGGTTCGAGATGGAGGTCGACGAAAAGCTGAGCGCGGCAGGCGTGTTGGAGCTTGCCTGGAACACCGGTCTGATCGTCTGGGACGACGCACCGAAGCCGGGCTGGTACGACACCGAGAGTGGCGATCCGGTCGACGAGGCCGATATCGCCGAGCGTTACCACGACGCGGTCGTCGAACGTTGCGGTATTCGACGCTACGCCGACGACGGTGCGATGGTCGACAACACCTCGCCGCTGCTCACGTCGATCTTCCTCGACGAGGATCTGAGCTTTACCGTCAGCTCCGAAGAGCAGGCCAGGGCATTCGCGGATGCTGATCCGGACAAGACGAGGATCGCTCCGATCTCCGACACCGGGGATTGGCGGGTCACGCGTCTGGCCGGTACCGAGATCCGCGTGCCCCGCAAGTTCGAGCTGAGCCGGACCGTCGGAGGTCAGATTCCGACCGGGTTCGACCCGACTCGCTGGGGTGTCACGCCCGACATGGTGGAATCAATCGACCGTGTGGCGCTGTGGAATCTCGTCGCGACCGTCGACGCCTTCCTGTCATCGGGCTTCACGCCGTCGGAACTGATGCGGTGGGTGCATCCGGGACTCGTCGCCAACACTCAGGGAACCGGCATGGGTGGCATGACGTCGATGCGTGAGCTGTATGTCAACACGCTGCTCGGCGAGGCGAAAGCCAACGACATCCTGCAGGAGGCGTTGCCGAATATCGTTGCCGCACACGTTGTTCAGTCGTACGTGGGCAGCTACGGTGCGATGATCCACCCTGTCGCTGCGTGTGCGACGGCCGCTGTGTCGGTCGAGGAGGGCGTCGACAAGATCCGTCTCGGCAAGGCGATGTTCGCGGTGGCGGGCGGATTCGACGATCTCGGTATCGAAGGCATCGTCGGATTCGGCGACATGTCGGCGACCGCGGAGTCGGCGAAGATGGCTGCACGCGGAATCGACGAGCGCCGGTACTCGCGTGCCAACGATCGGCGACGTGGTGGATTCGTCGAATCTGCCGGTGGCGGAACCATTCTGCTCGCTCGTGGCGACGTCGCGGCACAGCTCGGATTGCCGGTTCTCGGCGTCGTAGCCTGGGCGCAGAGTTTCGGCGACGGTGTTCACACCTCGATTCCCGCGCCGGGACTCGGAGCACTGGGCGCCGCACGTGGGGCGCTCGCCTCACCGTTGGCCGATGCGCTGGGTGCGCTCGGCGTGAGCGCCGACGATGTCGCGGTCGTGTCTAAGCACGACACCTCAACGCGCGCAAACGATCCCAATGAGTCCGAGCTCCACGAACGGCTCGCCGACGCGATCGGCAGGACGCCCGGCGCGCCCCTGTTCGTCGTGTCGCAGAAGTCGCTCACCGGCCATGCGAAGGGCGGCGCGGCGGCATTCCAGCTCATCGGGCTCTGTCAGGTGCTGCGCGACGGAGTGATCCCACCCAACCGCAGTCTCGACTGTGTCGATGAGCAGATGCGCGACTACCCCCATCTCGTGTGGGCGCGTGAGCCGCTCGCGCTCGGTGATCGATTCCCCCTGAAGGCAGGTCTGCTCACCAGCCTCGGCTTCGGCCACGTGTCGGGTCTGATCGCCATCGTTCATCCGGAAGCCTTTGTTGCAACTCTGGATTCGGATCAGGCGCAGAGCTATCGCGATCGGGCGGCACGCCGCGAACGTGATGGCGCACAGCGGCGGCTGGTCGCGATGTGCGGCGGCGAGCCTGCGTACCGACGTCCGTCGGGTCGTCGTTTCGACAGCACACTCGACGAGCATGATGCCGAAGCCGGACTGCTGCTCGATCCGGGTGCGCGGCTGACGACCGATGGTGCGTACGGCGCCGCGGCCGATGGACGCTGACGCGATGGCCGTACTCGGGGTGGGGATCGACGTCGTGTCGATCCCGGAGTTCGGAGACCAACTCGAGCAGGTGGGCACGAACTTCGTCGAGAGGTTCACGGTGGGCGAGCGGCGTGACGCGGCAACGGGTACGGGCGAGGATGCCCGTCACCTCGCGGCACGGTGGGCGGCGAAGGAGGCCGTGGTCAAGGCGTGGTCTGTGAGCCGATTCTCGCGCTCGCCGCTGCTGCCGCTGATCCGGCACAGTGATATCGAAGTGGTCACCGACACCTGGGGCCGTCCGGCGATCAGGTTGTCGGGAGAAATCGCCGAACACCTTCGTGACACGACCGTGCACATTTCGCTCACGCACGACGGGAACACCGCTGCCGCGGTGGCGATTCTGGAGGGGAGCTGACCGGAGGGTGCCCAATCCGTCTGTCGTGCAACGGATTCAGCTACCGGTCGACTCCTCGAGCAGGAGATATCCCGCGAGCATGCGCTTGAGTTCGTCGACCGTCGCGGCGTGGTCGTGGCCGTCCTGCACCGAGAAACTCAACAGTGAGTACGCGGTGTGGACCAGGACCTGTGCCATCATGTCCCGACGCCGTCCCTGCGAGGGGGTCAGCGGGGCAAGGATGCCTGCCACCTGTTCGGCGAGCACGCGTTCGTTGAGTGATGCCGTCGCGCGGGTGGCAGGCGTCGACTGGACGGCGAGCCAGACCGCGCGGCGCGACGGATCGTCGCGCCAGAGGGTCGCCAGATGGTCGAGAAACTTCTCGAGCAGGTTCGGCCATTCGAGCGACGGCACCTCCGAGGCGAAGGCGGCGAGCTCCTCACGTACCCCGACCGTGTCCTGTCGGTCGAGTTCGCAGACGATGACGTACTTGTTGGCGAAGTACTGATAGAGGGTTCCGATGGGCACTCCGGCGCGAACGGCGATCTCTTCGCAGGTGAGCGACTCGAAACCCACCTCGGTCAGCAGGTCCCGCGCCGTCGCCAGCATCGCGGAGAACTTTCGTTTGCTGCGCTCCTGCGTCGGGCGTTTGCGCGGCACCAGGGGTTCGGTACTCATCGGTTCGATCAGCTCGGTTCGATCAACGCCTGTGGTCACACCGACAGGTCGCGCCTGAGCTTGGCAACGTGCCCGGTGGCACGCACGTTGTACTGCGCGAGCGCGATGGTCCCGTGGTCGACGAGGAACGTCGACCTGATCACACCCGTGACGGTTTTGCCGTACAGCTTCTTCTCGCCGAAAGCGCCCCATGCGGTCATGACCGACTTGTCCGGATCGGACAGGAGTGGAAATGTCAGGCCCTCGGCGTCGGCGAATTTTGCCAGCTTCTCCTGCTTGTCAGGGGAGATGCCGACGACGGCGATGCCCTGTCCGTCCAGTTCGGCGAGGTTGTCGCGAAAGTCGCACGCCTGCTTGGTGCAGCCGGGAGTCGACGCCGCGGGGTAGAAGTAGACGATGACCTTCGAGTCGGCGTAGTCGGAGAGGGAGACCGCTTCGCCGTGGGCGTCGGTGAGTGTGAAGTCGGGCGCGGTGTCGCCGACCTCGAGACGGGATGTGCCAGACATGGTCGTCAGGCTAACCGATAGGGCAGGTCGACCGGGTGATCGACCCACAGCCGGGCAAACCGGGCACGGTCTCAACTCACGCGCGCAGGACGCGGCTCACCACCTCGCGATGACGTATTCTCGACATGTCGTTTGCTCTGTCGACGCGTGCGAGACCTGCCGTGGCCGCTGCGTGGACGGCGTTCTGGCGGAAAGATGCGGATCGGTGAGTCCGCATGTGTAGTGAAGAAAGTCTGGGAGGACAACTGTGGCCGGCGACACCGACCGTATCGAACAGGACATTGTGCAGGCGCGCGAGGACCTGGCCAACACGCTCGACGAACTCGCGGTTCGGGTGAGTCCCGAGCGGCTTGCCGACGACGCGAAGACCAAGCTGATCGCCTTGGTCAACAAGCCGGCGGTCAAGATCTCGCTCGCGGTTGCCGGCGCCGTCGTATTGGTTGTCGTCGTCCGCAAGGTGATCGCGTGACGCGTGCTCGTCCCTCCAGTTCTGTAGACCGACAGAAGTCCCGGGGTTCGCGTGCACGGCGTGTGGGCGCACTCGCGGCGGCCGGATTGGTGGTCGCCAGTGCGGCGGCTTGTTCTCAGTCGCCCGAGTATCCCGACACCGTCACCAATGCGCCTGCGCTGCAATCGTTTGCGCAGCCGACGATCTCGGTGACCGGCTGGCGTGATCGTCCGATGACCGACCACGCGGTCGGCGTCATGCCGGGCGCACCTGTGAAGGTCGCGGCACAGAACGGCAGTCTCACGTCCGTCGTCGTGTCGGGGCCCGATGGTCCGGTCGCGGGCAAGGTGTCGCCCGACGGCGGTACCTGGGTGTCGAGTCAGCCGCTCGACTTCGGTGGCGATTACACGCTCACCGCCGCGGCGAAGGGCGTCGAGGGCGACGGTGCCCGCAAGATCAGCTTCACGACGGCATCCGCGGACTCGCTGGCATCGGTGTCGTCGGTGGTTCAAGACAACGAAACCGTCGGTGTCGGGCAGACAGTTGCGATCAACTTCGACACTCCGGTCGCCAACAAGCTCAACGCGCAGCGTGCGATCACGGTGACCGCCGACCCGCCGGTCGAGGGTGCCTTCTACTGGCTCAACGACAGCATGGTGCGTTGGCGCCCCGAGCATTTCTGGAAGCCGGGCACCAAGGTGCACGTCGCGGCCAATCTCAAGGGCATCGACCTCGGTGGTGGCGTGTACGGCAGCAACAACCTCGACACCAATTTCAAGGTGGGGCGCAGTTTTGTCGCGGTTGCCGACGACAAGACCAAGAACATCACGATCTCGGTCGACGGCAAGGTCGTCAAGACGATGCCGACGTCGATGGGCAAGGATTCGACGCCGACCAACAACGGCATCTACATGGTCGCCGAGCGTGAGCCGAGCGTGATCATGGACTCGTCGACGTACGGCGTGCCGGTGAGCTCGCCCGGCGGCTATCGCGAGACCGTGTACGACGCGACTCGAATCTCGTTCAGCGGCATCTATGTTCACTCCGCGCCGTGGTCGTTGGGCGACCAGGGCGTCGACGACGTGAGCAACGGCTGTCTCAACGTGAGCCCCGCCAACGCGGAGTGGTTCTTGAACAACGCACTCCGAGGCGACGTCGTCATCGCGAAGAACACCGTCGGCGAGCCGTTGCCAGGAGACGACGGCCTCGGCGACTGGAACGTCCCGTGGGCGGTGTGGAAAAAGGGCAACGCATGAGTTCCCGTGCGGGAGAGGCCAAAAAGGGCTTCCGAGCAGGCGATTTCACTTCTGAGGCAGTGACCCTGTAAGGTTCTTTCTCGCACGGCCAAGCGCCATTAGCTCAATTGGCAGAGCAGCTGACTCTTAATCAGCGGGTTCGGGGTTCGAGTCCCTGATGGCGCACAAGAAGGTAGCTAGGTCGGAGGTATTTTCCTCTGACCTAGCTTTTTCGTTTGAGTGGCCACTGTGCCAAGAGTGTGCCAACGGGTTTCAGTGTGCCGCGGTCATCCGAAGAGTGCGTGTCGTCCTGTCGACGGCGTTGCCGGTCAAGGTCGGTGTGGTCCTAGACCCCGCGGCCATCTCCATCGACATCGTCGGCCCGCGCATCGACATCGAATGGAGCGTCGAGTCGGGAGAGCTGTTCCAGCGCAACCAGATTCAGGCGCGCGTTGAGGGCCGATTCGATGTTGCGGTGTACCAACCCGCCGCCATCTACCGGGTGGCGACCGCTGCGGCGGAACCCGCCTGCGTCACCCGATGACGCGAGCACCCGACGACCCGATGCCCTACCCGGCATCGGGGTCGTTCACATTACGTCCGTGTCTTCGGATGGGTAGACTTGTGGGACACCATCCGGAGGAGGACCTCATGAGCAGGCAGAATAGGCGTGCCGACGCTCTACGGAGGTTGTCTGCGCGCTACGGGAAGAATGACGACGCAGCCCTGGCCGGAGCCGCTCTCGATGCGGTCTACAGCGAGGTCCGCGAACGGGGCGAACTGTCGGAGGACGCGGCATTCGAGGAAGTCGAAGCCGAAACCGAACGTATCCGGCGCGAACGTCGCCAGGGTGTCTACGCCCGGTAGCCGGAGGTATCGGATAGTTGACCGTTGTCCTTGTACTGGACACCAACGCTCTTATAAGTGCAGCGCTCAGCCCGAGTGGTCATTCTGCGCAGCTCATCGAACTTGCTCGGCGGGGTCGCATCTCGCTCATCATGTCGGACCACCTGTGCGAAGAGTTGGAGACCAGGCTGGAGCGGGAAAAGTTCCGACGTTGGCTTTCTCTCGATGAGGTTCGAGATTTCGTCGACGCCGTAACCGTCGTAGCTGATTGGATCGACGACCGCCCCGACAACGAGATCCCTCTCGTCTGTGACGACCCAGACGATAACTACCTGGTTGCGCTGTTCCAGGATTCAGACGCAACGATGCTCGTGAGTGGCGACAAGGCCGTGCTGCGGATCGATTTCCCCGGCCTCGACGTGCGCAAGCCGGCTGCCGCGATAAAGGCCCTGGACTTCGTCCACGAATGGGGCGAAGGCTACATGGAGGGATCAGAAGAACGGTCGTGGGCACTAATCGATGCCGAGGGTCACCGCGGTGTCATAACGGCCTACACGGCGTTCACAGCCGTCCTGGACGAACCGAACGTCAAGGAACTACTCGCGTTCGTCGTCGTCCCGGAAACGCTCAAGCACTTCCGCAAACGTAAAGCATTGAAGTGGATACGCGAGCAACTCTCGGAGCGCGGAATGGCCACTCGCCCTATCTACGCGTCACCCGATGTCGCGTATATCAAGCTGCCGCCGGACCCTGGAACGAATCTGCGCGTGGTCGGGGACGTCCCATTGCCCGCAGACACAATTTTCGCCACGATGCAGCGATGCCCAGATCTCGATGACCTACCCGATGCCGACTTCGATCACTGGCGCGTTTTCGGGATCGGCGATGCTGTCGAGCCTGAACGAATCCGGCCGCGGCCGACGCTAGGGCAGTGATTCAAGAAACCCCGCTAGTGTCGCGTTTCGTTAGTTGGTTTTCGGTTGAGCTTTCTTGAGAATCTCCTCGACCGGTTTCGTCCACACGAAG